>JBGSXH010000200.1:0-4384 GCA_041751515.1 Cyclobacteriaceae bacterium
CTGTTCCAAAAACCGATGCCAGAAAACACCAGGTTAATCGGCATTTATGAGCCAGATAAAGCGTTGGCAACCAAATATCAGCAACAATACCAGTTCGACCAGTCGCTACTTTTTACTGACCTCGATAGCATGCTGGATCAATTGCAGCCTGATGCCCTGCTGGCATTTGGACCCATCTACGACCATCTTGCCGCAGTGGAAGCTGCTGCTCCCCGAGGCATTCACGTCATGGTAGAAAAACCGCTGGCCGTCAGCATAGAACATGCGCAAAAAATGGAGGACCTGGCTAAAAAGCATGACATTCTGCTGCTGACCAACTATGAAACTTCTTGGTATCCCAGCACTGCCCAGGCCATCAGTGAAATGAAGGACGTACAAAGCTATGGACAGCTGCGAAAAGCGGTTTTCCATCACGGCCATGAGGGGCCGCAGGAGATTGGGGTCGGACCAGAATTCCTTGCATGGCTTACGGATCCGAAGCTGAATGGTGGCGGTGCGCTAGTAGATTTTGGCTGCTATGGTGCCAATATCATGACTGTCCTCCAAAAAGGTAAAAGGCCGATCGCAGTGTCAGCCATTACCCAAACACACAAACCTGAACTTTACAGGGAAGTCGAAGATGAAGCGACAATCATTATCATTTACGATAGCGCTCAAGCCATCATACAAGCTTCCTGGAACTGGCCCTTCGGCCGGAAAGATATGGAGATTTACGGTGCAACAGGACAACTTTCGGCTACTGATCCGCAGACCATCATCTCCCGCAAAGCTGGTGAAAAATCAGCCAGCAGTTTTAACATAAATGTTGAAGCATTGGAGCTACATGAAGACCCCTTTCACTATTTTGCTGAACTCATCCGTAAGAACATCGAACAAGAGCCCTATGGCTTGTACAGCCTGGAGAATAATATGCTGGTGGTTGAAATACTGGAAGCTGCGAAGCAATCTGCAAAGGAAGGCAGGAAAATACCCCTGGACTGATAAAATGTTTCGATAGGCTATACATTCAGATAGTAAATATTTAATTTAAAAATATATTATAATTGTATATCTATCCTATATTGGTCAACAATTGAATACAAATATGTCTGAGCGCTGTAAGTTCACCTTCAAATTAAATAACGTCTTCTCCAGCATTTTTATCCTTCTAGTAACCGGGCTCCTTGCCTGCTCTAAAGACGATGATTGCGATGCTGGTGGTGGTTATGGAAATACAGCAGAAATTTATGAATTCACCTGGAAAAATACACAGGTTCAAATGGATTCCTTCCCATATATCTACTACAGATTTAAGGAAATTGAAGATGATTCCCTGATTTTCAATGAGTATGCAATTCAGGTAATACCTTTTATGAATTATTATAATGCCCAAGTAATACCCAAATCTACTTTTAGCCTGTTTCCGGCTGCCTATGCCTGCTCATTTATCCCGCCGCTAACCGAAGAAGTATTGTTAGACATTCAAATCACCAGCGACAAAGCCATGGATGATGATCACCCTGCCGGCGCAAATCTTAGTCATTTTTTTGATATTAATGTTAGGGATTGGAGAGACGACATTAACTCCGGCTTGTTTGATTTAGATAATTACATACAGATCAATCGCCGTGTACCTGAAGAAATAGCGTTCCTTTTAAAGAACCTTCCTGCCGGAGAAAACGCTTACACTTTCACCGTCCAATTTTTTACCGATGGCAGAGAAGGAAAGTTTGGATTTACCACAACACCTGTATTCCTGTTACTGCCTGGCGAAGATTAATGCATTCTTCACTGATTCAAGATTACCATTTCATTAGTGTCGTGTAAGATTAACTAAAATTAGAACCCAAAAAACGTCTCTTTATACATCTAATACAATAATTCTCCTAAATAGATAAACTCATCATACTGTTAATCAAGTATTTACTCGAAATATTATATTGCTAGCGTTATCATTACATATTGTAATATGCCCACTATCTTTAAATAACATTATAAATCACAATCACTTAACATTGCTTCATATTAATGAACAATAAATATGAACATGAAAAAAATCTACAAACTGTATGCTATGATGGCGATCGCCATCATAGGTTTTTCAAATTCAACTTTCGGACAGGAAGGAGAAATAGGTTTCGCACCGGGTAAAGGCTATAAGCAGGTCAACTTTGGCATTGAAGCACGAGGCAACGGCATCCCAATCTATGCTGGTATGGATTTCGGTGTAGGGGAAATGATTACCATAGGACCGCGGGTTAATTTCCGGACTTTTGGCAGTACAGACAGTCGGGTCTTTTTTGGCGGAGAAAGTGTCACCAGGCAACGCTCTACGTTTTTAACGCCTAGTTTTAGAGGTGATTATCACTTCAGTGGCCATATTCAAGGACTACCGCCTGAGTTTGATATTTATGCCGGACTTTCTTTAGGTTTTCCTTTAGGTTTTACCTCATATTCTATGGAAGTTAACGGCGAGGTGATGGAAGAAGATTCGTCATCACATAGTCCTTCAGCACGCATATGGATACAAGTAGGTGCGCGATATTTCTTTACGGATAAACTTGGTGCTCATATTGAATTTATTAGCTACGGAGCTGACGCTTCCATAGGTTTAAGCTACAGGCTTTAGCACAAGCATGCTTAATAAAAAATAAGCCATCCGATCACTCGAATGGCTTATTTTTAAAATTACTTTTTCCTTAAAATAAGTGCAAAAATCCCAGCTACCACTGCACCACTGATCGCAAGCTTTTTCACATAAGCTGCACGGTTGAACTTCCATGCGGCCTTTCCTCCTTTTTCAGCAAAAATATTAGGAATATAACCTCTTTTAAGGTCTTCGATTATTCCTTCTACTTCATTCACACGATCAGCCAGTATCAATGGCAACCAATGTAAATACACATTTTCACTATACTGAAATGCAAATCTTCGAATTTTACCACTTAAACCCGAGGGCGGAACCGAGGTTCCAAAAACCGCCGTTACATTGGGCCTTTCAATAGAATGCAGTATTTCCACTGCTTCAGGCTGCTGTGCAGGTCGCTTCCAGGTATAGCCTTCATGTTCTGCATTGTTTCGATCTTTTAAAGGATAAGTCGGGTCATTTCTAAGGTCAGTATCTATCCCCCAGCCCTTAATATCCGGATGTTTTATTGCTGCTTTGTCCATGATGATAGTATTTAAAGGTTATGGAATAAGTACTGGCTTTATACAATTGTCCAGCTTTTCTGAAAATATATGGTATGCATCTGCCACTTCTTTCAATGGCACACGGTGAGTTACCAGCGCCTTCGGATTGATATTTCCTTTTTGCAAATGGTCAATCAGTTTAGGAAGTAATCTTTTTACAGATGCCTGGTTAGCCCGTAGCGTCACACCTTTATTCACCAAATTACCCATTGGTACAAGGTTGTCAGTAGGGCCGTAAATGCCTACCACCGAAACAATTCCGCCTTTTTTAACAGCATTAATCGCCCAATGCAAAGCAGTAGCCGAACCGGCCTGTAATAGCATTTTTCTTCCAGTAATCGTCTGCAGGGCATTACCGGCTGCTTCTGCACCTACAGCATCGATACAAACATCAGCTCCTAAAGAGTCAGTTGTTTTTTTAATAAACAAAACCGGGTCTTCGAGCGATCTGAAGTTATACACTTCGCATTCTGCATAATTCTTAGCAAATTCCAGCCGGTAATCAATCTGATCAATCACGATTACTCGACCTGCACCGAATAACCACGCACATTTTGCGGCCATAATGCCAACCGGACCTGCTCCAAAAACTACAACAGTATCACCCTGTTGAATGCCACCCATTTCTGCTGCCTGGTAGCCGGTTGGTACCACATCGGTCAACAGCACTGCATCATCGGGGTCCATTCCTTCCGGAATAACTGTCGGTCCGACATCCGCATAGGGTACACGCACATATTCTGCCTGTCCACCATCATAACCACCAGCTGTATGCGAATAACCAAAGATACCGCCTACAGCAGTAGCCATGGGATTGGATTCATGGCAATTACCATAAAGCTTCTGCTGGCAGGAGGCACATTTGCCACAAGCAATATTAAAAGGCACCAAGACGTTGTCCCCAACTTTCAGCTTATGAACACTACTGCCTACCTCCTGGACTACGCCAGTAAATTCATGACCAAATGTAGACCCTACACGGGTGTCAGGTACATTGCCATTATATAAGTGTAAATCTGAGCCACAAATGCATGATCTGGTGACTTTCACGATAGCATCTTCCGGATGTAAAATCTCCGGCATCGGCTTTTCATCTAATCGAACCCTTAAGGGTCCTCTGTAATTCATTGCCAGCATAAAAAATTCCTTTCGGTTGTGTGAAAAATATAAAACATTGATTATCAATGCATAACATCTTTTCTAACCTACTGGC
>JBGSXH010000201.1:0-13469 GCA_041751515.1 Cyclobacteriaceae bacterium
CCACAAACCAAACCTCATCAATAGAAGACTGATCTGCCATTACTTCAGCGATAATCAGGTGACCAATATGAATGGGATTGAAAGACCCGAAAAACAGTCCGATATTCAAAACTTATTGTTTGATTTTGATGGGTTTTAGAATAAACTCGTCTACCAACTGCTGCGCCTCTTTCAGGGAATCATTCAGATGTGCGTTGACAAGCGTGACGTCAAATTGATCTTCAAAAGCCATTTCAAACTTCGCTTTAAACAGCCGACGACTGATACTGTCTTCGTTATCGGTATTTCGATCGTACAGGCGACTCTTAAGTTCGTCAAGATTAGGCACCTTCACAAAAACTGCGAGGGCACGATCTCCAAAATACTTCTTAAGATTGAGCCCTCCTTTTACATCTACGTCGAAAATTACATGTCGGCCCTCTGCCCAGATGCGCTCAATTTCAGATTTAAGCGTACCATAGAAATTACCTGCATATACTTCTTGCCATTCTATGAATTCATCATTGTCCACTTTAGATTTAAACTCATCTGGGGTCAAAAAATGATAATCCTTGCCATTTTCTTCCTGCCTTCCTCTTCTATCGCGGGTACAAGCGGAAATTGAAAAGCCCAAAGAAGGATTGTTATCAATAAGATGTTTTACAATAGTTGTTTTACCCGACCCTGAGGGAGCCGAGAAGATGAAAGCTTTTCCTTGCATTATAGAATTTAGACTGTTTCCTGAATTTTACTTTTGATGGACTGCACTAAATCGGAAGGGACTGTTTTTTTCTGAATTTTAAGCTTGATGAGGGCCCTGATATCCTTCTCATTGGTAATCTTAGTAAAACATGGCATACATTTCTCAATATGCTCTTTAAAAAATTGGTGTTCTACAGGGGAAGCTTCATTATCCAGAACGTTTTCCAGAACGGCCATGCACTTATTAAAATCTGTACAATCGCTACAATCGTTCTTTTCTGAAGAAACACCTTCCTGCTGGCTCTGCTTTTTATTTGACTTGAGCCAATTGGTAAAAAAAATACCCATAATAAAATTATTATATGTTAGTAACCCATTGATTGTGCATAAGACTGCAATTTTTCTTTAAGTAAATTTCTGGCCCGGTGTAATCTGGATCTCACCGTACCAATTGGAATATCGAGGATTTTTGCCATCTCCTCATAGGTGAACCCTTCCAGGTCGCACAAGATAATAACAGTTCTAAAGTCTACTGCCAACGCATTGAGTGCTGTAGAAACTTCATCACCGATCATGTCCTGAACAGTTTCAACCCTAAGGTCAGTGGTTATGGACTCATCGACATTATCTGAATTATAAAACGTTTCAACTTCCTGATAATCAACCTTTGCAGGCTGCTTACTTTTCTTCCTGAAATCGTTTATAAAGCTGTTTTTTAATATTCGGAACAACCACGCTTTTGCATTAGTTCCTTGTTGAAATGAATCAATAAATCTAAAAGCCTTCAAGTATGTTTCCTGCACAAGATCCTTGGCATCATCTTCATCGAAGGTTAACCGGTATGCAAAATTATACATAGAGTCGATGTGTGGCAGAAATTCTTTATCGAATATCGTCACTTTTTGAGACTCTGAATAATCCTGTCGCTTTCTTTCTGACATGTTAATGAATAAGTTACATAAATACTATCTTCCCTGCGTTCCTTTCATAGCGTCCTTGCCATTATGCAAACTGTACGTACGTGAAGGTTTTTAACAGTAAACCTTAAACAAACAATAAAGTTATAAGAATTTAGCAGTGTAAAACAATATTCTTTCCTAACGGGATTTTTCCTGTTCGGTTATTTTAATGTCTCCTTCATCAAGGGCTTAATTTATGATTATTCGTCACATTTTGGAATAGTTGGTGCATTTTTCTTCCGAACTCTTCTATAGAAAATTCTTCTTGAATACGGTTTTTGGCAGCTGCTCCAAGCCTCAACCTTAACGCAGTATCTAAAATGAGTAAGTTGAGCGCATCAGCCAGGTCCGGAGCAGATTTACTCGGCACAATTAAACCAGAATGACCATGTAATACTAATTCCTCCGGACCACCTGAGGCAGTGACTATAGTGGCTTTACCTAAAGCCATCGCCTCTAATATTGTTTTTCCAAGCCCTTCACTAATAGAGGGCTGTACATATATATCACAAAGTTGGATAAAATTTAAAGGATGCTTTTGAAAACCCAGGCCAAAAACCTTAGTTCCTAATCCAAGATGATGTATCTTTTTTGCAAACGTGGGTGTGTCCGTCCCTTCTCCTATTATGAGTACACGAATATTATGCATGTCGCTCAACAAGTAAATTGCTTTTAGCAAATATTCCAAGCCTTTCACTTTTCGTACATTAGCTACACAAACTATAGTTAATATAGCATCAGGTATATTATATTTTGTCAATTCTTCCGTGACGATATAGTTGTTCTCCAAAAATGATGCTGTGCTGACCCCTTTATGCACGACAGCATAATGTCTACCTTTTCCAAAAACATCCTGCTGCTGCAATGTTTTCTTTATATAGTGGGAAAGGCAGCATAGCACATCAACCCTAGGATTAAAGTGCGCAAGATAAGAGGTAGGATCATGCCAGTAGAAGCCAGCTGCCCCGCGATAAGCAATGACCTTTACAGGCAATCCATTTGCAGCCATAGCACCATTGGAAACAGCTTTACTATTCATCAGATATAATACGTCACTTTCATGCGCTTTCACCACACTTCTGATAATATTGATAGATTTAAGCGAAATCTTCTTTTCAGGATGATGTAGAGTAACCCTCGCTCCCATTCTCGAAAATTTGTGCTCGTGATCCTCGGAGTTAGTAATCAGCCAGACATCAACTCCCTTTTCTATTAAGGACGTAATTAGGTAATCGTCCTGAAAATAAGTTGGCATATGACTTAACTTACTTACAATAGCTACCTTCATACCTAAATAACGATTTAATTTGACTGATTGGGGCTGGCTTTTCTGATAGGAAACAAAGTTAACCGCAGAAATAAATTATTCAAGGACATAAATAACATTATAGGATATAATTAGTCATTTTTGCCATAAATAAATGCTTATGCTGAAGCTCTCCGTAGTAATTATCACTTTTAATGAGGAAAAGAATATTGGCCGATGCCTGGATAGTCTCAAGGATTTACCCGATGAGCTTCTGGTGGTAGATAGCTTTTCTACGGACCAGACAAAGGCAATATGTGAAAGTAGAGGAGCAACCGTGCTGTGTCGCAATTTTATCGGTTATAAGGATCAAAAAACTTATGCAATAAAGACAGCAAAATACGACTATATACTGTCCTTAGATGCTGACGAAGCGCTATCTGCGGAGCTGTATGAAACAATTCAATCTGCTAAAGACGGTTTAACTGCCAAAGCTTATCAATTCAATAGGTTGACAAATTATTGCGGAGTATGGATCAGACACGCCGGATGGTATCCCGATACGAAAATTAGACTATTTGACAGGAAGTTTTACTCCTGGAGCAGCGCGGGTGAGTTGCATGAAGAAATCATTGTGGAAGACAAAGGCAAAGCGGTGTTCCTTGAAGGAGATTTACTTCACTACTCCTACAGTAGCATTCGCCAACATCTTCAGAAAATTGAGAGCTTTTCAGAATTTGCTGCCAAGGATGCATACCTCAAAGGCAAAAAGGGCTCATTATTTAAAATCATCTTCAATCCACCTTTTACCTTCATCAAAAAATACCTGCTTCAGAAGGGTTTTGCTGATGGCTATTACGGCTATGTTATTTCCATATTTTCTGCTTTTGGCAAATTTCAAAAATATGTGAAACTAAGGGAGATGTATAAAAACAAACCATGAGAATACTCCATATCAATACAGAAAAAGGCTGGAGAGGCGGAGAAAGGCAAGTTTTGTTTTTAATGAGCGGCTTGCAGCAAAAGGGTGTAAAAAACCTATTGGTCTGTAAAAAAGATAGTGCTATTGCAGCGGCTGCCAAGGCTGCTAGCTTACAGACAAAACAATTAGCATTAAATGGACTATTTGATTTGGGTTCTTATTGGCGCCTTTTAAGATTGGTCAAAAGTATGCCATTTGACCTTATTCATGCGCATACGCCCAAGGCACAAACCTTCGTAGTCATCGCTTCGCTGTTTGGAAAAGTGCCAGCGGTGATCTGCACCAAAAGAACGGTATTCCGCATTAAAAATAGCTTTTTTACCCGATACAAGTACAAGACAGCAATCATTCGGCATTACATCGCCATTTCCTCAGCAGTTGCCCGACAAATTCAGTCAGTGACGTCTACGCCTGTTACTGTAATTCCCAGCGCCATAGATTTGCAGCAATACCTGCCAGCATCTAATTCGACGGCTAACATTACCATAGGCTATGCAGGTGCACTTTCTCATGAAAAGGGACCTGACTTATTTATAAAAGCGGCAGCCATTATTAGCAAAAAAATTCCTGATGCACGCTTTATCATGTATGGCGAAGGCCGGGAATATGAACCACTGATGGCATTACGTCAGTCGCTACAACTGGAAAATAAACTGGAGTTAGCAGGCTTTCAAACCAATATACTTGAAAAGTTAGCCAAGTTGAACGTATTATTATATCCGAGCAGAGAAGAAGGCCTGGGCAGCACCATTCTCGATGCATTTGCATTAAAAATTCCTGTGGTCGCTACCTACGTCGGCGGCATTCCTGACCTTATTTCGCATCATAAAAATGGCCTACTAGCTGCCTCGGATGATGCTGAAGGATTAGCGGCGCACACCATAAGTCTTCTGGAGAATAGCCAGCTGCATGAATGCATCGTAGCGCAGGCCTATAATACTGTGCAAGGCTATGATATTGCCACAATGGTGGAAAAAACGCATGCCTTATATGAGCAGATTATAAATAAGACATAAAAAAAGTGGATGCCGTTAGACATCCACTCTATCAAATTTTATAACCTTCAGATTAATATCTGTAATACTCAGGTTTGAAAGGTCCCTTCACGTCCACACCAAGATAATCAGCCTGGTCTTTGGAAAGCTCTTCCAACACTACCCCAATTTTTTCAAGGTGCAATGCAGCTACTTTCTCATCCAGGTGCTTAGGCAGCGTGTACACCGCATTTTCATAACGGTCTCTGTGCTTCCATAGCTCTATCTGTGCCAATACCTGATTAGTAAAAGAGTTGGACATTACAAATGAAGGATGACCTGTGGCGCAACCAAGGTTCACAAGGCGACCTTCTGCCAAAAGGATGATATCATTACCATTGACATTGTATAAATCTACCTGCGGCTTAATTTCGTCTTTAGAATCACCAAAGTTATCATTCAACCAGGCTACATCAATCTCATTATCGAAATGTCCGATATTACAAACGATGGTTTTATCCTTCATTTTTTCAAAATGCCTTCCTGTGATGATGTCCTTATTACCCGTAGCAGTAACGACAATATCCACTTCTGTCACAGCATCAATCATACGCTTCACTTCGAAGCCGTCCATGGCTGCCTGTAAAGCACAAATTGGATCCACTTCTGTAACGATCACACGAACACCTGCGCCTCTCAAAGACTGTGCAGAACCTTTTCCGACGTCACCATAACCTCCAACAACGGCCACTTTTCCAGCAAGCATCACATCTGTTGCACGGCGAATGGCATCAACCAAAGATTCCCGGCAACCATATTTATTGTCGAATTTCGACTTCGTAACAGAGTCGTTAACGTTAATGGCCGGCATGGAAAGCGTACCATTCTTCATACGCTCATATAATCTGTGTACTCCTGTGGTCGTTTCTTCTGAAAGTCCGTTGATGCCTTCCTGAAGTTCAGGGTAGTTATCGAATACCATATTGGTAAGGTCCCCACCATCATCAAGGATCATGTTGAGAGGTTTTCTGTCTTCACCAAAGAACAAGGTTTGCTCGATGCACCAGTCAAACTCTTCGGCAGTCATCCCTTTCCAGGCATAAACCGGAACACCGGAAGCAGCAATTGCGGCAGCTGCGTGGTCTTGTGTAGAGAAAATATTGCAGGACGACCATTTTACCTCAGCGCCCAATGCGGTTAAGGTTTCAATAAGGACGGCTGTTTGAATTGTCATGTGAAGGCAACCCGCGATTCTGGCACCTTTTAAAGGCTGCTCAGCTCCAAATTCTTCTCTCAGAGCCATAAGTCCGGGCATCTCTGCCTCTGCTAGCCTGATTTCCTTACGGCCATAATCGGCCAGCGAAATGTCTTTTACTTTGTAATCTTTTGTATCTATCATTTTTGAATGATTATTGATGTTTATGATGCAATATCAGCTTGAATTATGAACACAAATTTAAGCTTTAAGTTCCTAATCTCATAATTTCCAATAGGATTCACTACTAAAGCACTCCTGTTAAATACATCGGTAATCAGCAAATCAGGGCCATAACAGCGCAACTTCCTTAAAACTATACTGTCTCAATTTGCCTGCATCGTCCTCCAAATAAAGTTTACCTTGCTTGTCCACTCGTTGAACACGGGCATAAAATGAGGCTTCATTGGCCATATACTGAAGCCGTTCTTCTTTGCCCAGCAGGCATTGCTCATATTGCTGATGCAGCTCATCAAACGAGCCTTGCTTGAGCTGCAAGTAAAACGCTTCAATGGAAAGGAGCAATGTTTCTAAGACAGACTCCAAATCGTAATTGCGGCCGGAAACATGCTTCAAAGAGGTAGCCCTATCAATAGAGAAGTTTTCCTGATTAACATTGAACCCTATGCCAGCAATTGCCGTTCTCATAAAAATGCTTTTTAGGGTATTCTCTATAAGAATGCCTGCCACTTTGCGTTGACCAATATAAATATCGTTAGGCCATTTGATCCTGATATTTTCGGAAAATCCCAAATTGTGCAAGCCTTGGTAAAGCCCTAATGAAATGGCCATATTTAAGTAGAATTGTTCTGAGGCATTTAAAAAAGAAGGTTTGAGAATGAGCGAAAATGTCAGGTTTTGCCCTGGAGCGGATTCCCAGCGATTGCCTCTTTGTCCTTTGCCGGCAGTTTGTTCTGAAGTAATGACCAATGTACCCTCGGATACAGATGTATTGCGCAATAATTCAGCAGCAACTGTATTGGTTGAATGACAGCTTGGCAGGTAAATTACATTCTTGGCAGCAAATAATGTTTTGGTTAAGATTTTATGCAAGTATTTTTTCTTAGTTTTGCGAGGATAATATAAATTTTAGAATGAAGGTAAATAAAGAAGAAAATAATTCCGAATCGCTGAGCAGATTAGTTGTGCAGGGAATGCAGGAAAAAAAAGGCAGCGATATCGTTATTTTAGACTTAAAAAAGGTCAAAAATGCTGTTGCAGATTACTTTATAATCTGTTCTGGTAATTCAGACACGCAGCTCGATGCCATCTCTGAATCCATTGAAGCAGAGGTTTACAAATCTATCAAACAAGATCCCTGGAAAAAAGAAGGCAAGCATAATAAGGAATGGATTTTGCTAGACTACGTCGACGTTGTAGCGCATGTATTTAAAAAAGACCGCAGAAACTTCTACGCATTAGAAGAACTTTGGGGTGATGCAGTAACTACAACTGTTGAAAATCCTGCTTAAATCGCTTATTTATAGAGCTTTAAAGAAACCTGCCAGTACCGTTGCAGTCTTTAACACTTCAAAAATTAATCTGAAGCATTACAAGTGAACGGCGTAAGTGCACCACTCATACTAAGTATTAAACATAATGGTTGACAACCCCAACAAGAAGAAAAAAATACTTCCCAAGCCACAAAAGCCTAATTATCAGGTATGGATCATAGTTTTTCTATTGGCTATGATTTTCGGTGTAACCGTGTTCAAGTGTAGTAATTCTGCAGTAGAAGTATCACAGCGTCGTTTCGAGGATATGATGCTGAGTAATGATGTGAAGGAAGTAGTGTTTGTCCGGAATCAAAATCTGGCAGAAATTACCCTTCGGTCGGAAGCACTTGAAAATACTAAATATAGGAACGAGCTTGAGGAGAGAAATTTATTTTCTATTGAGCAAGGTCCGCATTATAAGCTTAAAGTTACCTCTCCGGAAATTTTCGATAACAGGTTTCAGGAAATTGAAGCACAGTTGGATGAAAGTCAACGAATTGGCTATAGCAACGATGACCGCTCTGACTTCTCAAATATCATCAGCACTTGGGGTTTCCTGTTTCTGCTGTTATTTGGTTTTTGGTTCTTAATGCGTCGGATGACCGGCACAGGCGGACCTGGCGGACAGATTTTCAACATTGGTAAATCTAAAGCTGCTCTATTTGATGCTGAGAATAAAGTCAAAATTACTTTTGACAATGTCGCTGGTTTAGACGAAGCCAAGGAAGAAGTTGCAGAAATTGTTGAATTCCTGAAAACGCCTGGCAAGTTCACAAAACTAGGTGGTAAGATACCTAAAGGTGCATTATTAGTAGGTCCTCCTGGTACAGGAAAGACCCTTTTGGCAAAAGCTGTAGCTGGAGAAGCTGAAGTACCTTTCTTTACATTGTCCGGTTCTGACTTTGTGGAAATGTTTGTAGGTGTTGGTGCCGCCAGGGTACGTGACCTCTTTAAACAAGCCAAAGAAAAGGCACCTTGTATCGTATTTATTGATGAGATTGATGCCATCGGCCGTTCGCGTGGTAAAGGGCAAATGCCAGGCTCCAATGACGAGCGTGAAAATACATTGAACTCATTATTAGTAGAAATGGATGGATTTGCTACAGATTCTGGTGTAATTATCCTTGCTGCAACCAACCGTCCGGACGTTTTAGATCCGGCCCTACTCAGACCAGGCCGCTTTGACCGACAAATTAGCATTGACAAGCCTGATATGGTGGGTCGTGAGGCTATTTTCAAAGTGCATTTAGAGCCTTTGAAGAAGAATGCAGATGTTGATCCTAAAAAGCTGGCAGCGCAAACACCTGGTTTTGCAGGTGCTGAAATCGCCAATGTCTGTAATGAGGCTGCTTTGATTGCCGCCAGAAGAAATAAGGAAGCGGTAGATTTACAGGACTTTCAAGATGCCATAGACAGGGTCATTGGCGGTCTTGAAAAGAAAAATAAGATTATTTCACCAGAGGAAAAGAAAATTGTTGCTTATCATGAAGCTGGCCATGCAGTAGCAGGTTGGTTCCTGGAGCACGCAGATCCGTTGGTAAAAGTGAGTATTGTACCTAGAGGAGTCGCTGCTCTCGGTTACGCGCAGTACCTTCCAAAAGAACAATTTCTCTACCAAACAGAACAGCTGCTGGACGAAATGTGCATGACATTAGGTGGCAGGGCTGCTGAAGAAATTATATTTGGAAAAATCTCTACCGGTGCACTAAGTGACCTTGAAAGGGTGACTAAACTTGCTTATAGCATTGTTACCATTTACGGTATGAATGACAAAATCGGTAATGTTTCCTATTATGATAGCAAGCAGTCTGACTATAACTTTAATAAGCCTTATTCTGAATCCACTGCTACCACTATAGATTCTGAAGTTCGCAATATTATTGATATGGCGTACATTAGAGCAAAGAAGCTACTAAAGGACAAGGAAGAAGAACTCGAAATTATTGCCAGAGAACTGCTTGACAAGGAGATCATCTTCCAAAATGATCTTGAGCGTCTTATCGGTAAGCGACCATTTGAAAAACAGACGACCTATCAGGCATATACCAATGGTGAGTTAGATAAAAAAGCGCAAGCTCCGGATGCTACAAAGCTGAAAGAAAAAGAAGAGGTTAATGATCTTGAGTCTTCTGCTGACACTACAAGTAAGGATAAATAATAACCGACCATGGTTATTACTACAGTATAAAATATCAGGTTGTGAAAGCAACCTGATATTTTTATTTTAAGGCTGCTCATTAATTTTTATATGTTCTCAAACATTCAAAATCTGCCGACAGGCAAAAAAATCTATTTCGCATCTGATTTTCATCTGGGAGTTCCCGATAAACCCAGCAGTCTGGCAAGGGAAAAGAAAATTGTACGGTGGCTTAAAGCGTGTGAAAAAGACGCCGCCATGGTGGTTTTGGTCGGTGACATATTCGATTTCTGGTTTGAATACAAACACGCAATCCCCAAGGGCTATGTTCGCCTATTAGGCCAGCTGGCGCAGATGACAGACAATGGCATTGCTGTGGTCTTTTTTACTGGCAACCACGACATGTGGATGTTCGATTACTTCCCCGAAGAACTCAACATTCCTGTTCTCAAAAAACCACAGGAGTTTACCTGTAATGGAAAAAAATTCCTGATTGCTCATGGAGATGGACTTGGCCCTGAGGACTACACCTATAAGTTTCTGAAAAAGATTTTTGCTAACCGCATCTGCCAATGGCTTTTTCATAAGGTACACCCGGACATTGGCATAGGATTGGCTGCGTTCTGGTCTCGAAGAAGCAGGATTGCCAATACAGAAAATGAGGAGAAATTCGAGGGTGATGGCGAGTGGTTACTGCAGTATTGTCGAAGGAAGGAAAAAAGTGTATCACGCGATTACTATATTTTTGGACACAGACATCTACCACTGGACGTTGCGGTAAACGATAGCAGCAGATACATTAATCTAGGAGAATGGGTAAATTATTATACTTATGCAGTTTTTGATGGCAATAACCTTGCGCTTAAAACATTTGAGTCGTAGCCATATTTTGTGCTTATTGTTGGGTTCACTGCTTTCTTTTCAAGCTGTCGGTCAGAGCGAAATGCAGCTTATTGTCCGAAAAAAAATCAAAACTCCCAGTGCCGTTTCTGTTGATCGCAATGCAGATTTCTATATCGCGGACAGCCAGGGAAATATTGACCGTTATGATAAGGACGGAACCTTTCTTATCAATTACTCTCCTGAAAAAATAGGCGCTGTCACTTCCCTTGAAACTTGGTCTGCAATGCGCATATTCGCATTCTATCAGGATTTTCAGGAGTATCAAGAGCTGAACAGGTTTCTAACCCCCACTACAAGAGGAACATTTGACAACGATGCGCTGAATTTCATTAGTGTGGGCACTCCTTCTGCAGACAATCAGCTTTGGCTGGTAGATGAATCCGATTTGAGTTTAAAGAAGTATCATCCGCAAAAAAGAACAGTGAGTATTGAAACACCTTTCGGCTTGATGCTTTCGGGAAACAGCTATAAAATAAACCATATCCGGGAATATCAGAATTTGTTGTTTTTGGCTGAGGAGCATACCGGCATCATTATTTTTGACAACCTTGGCAACTATATTAAGACCTTGCCAGCACAATCTGTCAAATACTTTAATTTCGATGGCAATAAAATATACTATTTAGAAAAAAACGCTGCAATATTCACCGATATATATACTTTGGATAAAGATGTGCTTCCGCTACAGATAAAAGCGCAATACGTACTTAAGATAGAAAAGAGGCTCATCCTATTTCAAAATTCCAGCTTTTCTGTTTTCAAACTACCCTAATCCATTGGTTAATCATAGTCCAAAATAGCGTTCCTTACATTATGGTTTTGTAACGTTTTAAAATTATTGTAACAGAACCCTATTTTTTTCGTATTTTTACAGTAGATATATTATGTGATTAATCATCATACTATTTCCAACATATGAAATAAATTTTTATCCTGTAAAGTTTACATTTATGAAGCAAATTTTATCAAAAGTACTCTTACTCACTTTAGGGTTATTTCTTTGCTTGCAGGCTATCGGTTTCAGCCAAAATGTAAATTTTTTAAGACAGGTGGTTCTTCCTCAAACACAGTCGGGAACGATTTCTCCAAATCCTGCTTTCGATTTAGAAGTTAATCGGCTTTCAAAAAACAATGCAATGCCTAGCATTCGCAACACTGCCTCTCCCGAAAATCATTATAAATACAATAAAAGTATTCTTGATAAGAATTTTGATTTTCAACTTGCCAGCCCTTCCAAAGGAAAAATTAGTTTAAGTTTTGTCAATTATCAAAACGTTCCCGTTGCTATTCGGGTATATGACCTGATTGGTAATTTGATTTTAGAAGAAAACGTTTACGATAAGGGTGCTATCAATAAAGAATACGATTTCTCTTTCAGCAAAACTGATCTTTTTGTGGTGGAAGTAGGTACCGCCAAATACAATAAAACCAAAAGCGTTATCGCTGGCTGAGAGCAGTAGTGACTACTGTCCTAAATCATAGTCTTTGAGCAGCGTATATCCTGTTAGCTTTTCTTTTTTATTGTATGATTCGGTCTTTACTACCCCCACCCCTTCTGTAATCCATTCAGCAGCTTTCATGTTAATAGGTATTGACATACCCATCATGTTCATCTTTGAAACCAAATCGTAGGTAATCTTAAAACAATCAAACGCTCCGGCACCAGTCTCGACGAGCTCTTTGCCTGCTACTACTCTATTGGTAATGTTAATATCCATAGTGCCACCCATGTTATTGCCCATACTCATCTTCATGGAGACATTTCCATCGGGCAATTCCTGTCCCACGCTCAGCTTATCTGGAATGTCAAGATATTCTCCCGTTACCTCAATGTCAATATCTTCATAGGCTTCGTAAACCTCCTGAGGAATGAATTTACTCATATCAATCCTTGCCACACCATTTTCACAGGTAATCTCAAATTCCCCTTCATGCTCTTGCTTGCCTTTCTTATCATAATTGCTGGCATGTAAAGTAGCCTTGAAACCTCCGTCTATGGACTCCAGGGCAGTCACAGTCTGCCTGACCGTGCCATTGCTTTTACCCTTAGCTGAAAAACTCTCCATCTCGAACATACTTCCCTGTTTCAAAGGAAAATAACTATTGCATTGAGGGAACGCATGTAAAGGCAAAATAAAAAAAAGAACAATAAAAGCTGACGTTTTCATATATGTATAATGGTTTTTAGCTGCCATGGAATCTTAAAGGCCAATGCTGCCACGTTTCCGAAAGTTATTATATTCATCCCTCGGTTGGTGTTTGTACTTGATCATGTAGATTTCATAGTTGGATTGCTTAGGAATTGTGTTGTAAAATTTACAAGCTATGATAATTTACAAAATTCAGCTGAAAATTTAAAATCGTATTGCTTTAGACAAAAAAAAGGGAGGTGCGAAGCACTTCCCTTTTTTTATAAAAACAACTTTTACAATTAAACAATAGCTACTAATTCTATATCAAAAGTCAAATCCTTACCAGCTAATGGATGATTGGCATCTAATACGATCTTATCAGCTTCAACAGCTGTTACGGTCACAGGCATAGGCTGTCCATCTGGTCTTTTAACGGCTAATTGCTGCCCAACCTCAGGGTTTATACCTTCCGGGACACTAGCAATAGGCACCTCCATAAGCATTTCATCTGAAGGAGCTCCATATGCTTCGTCTGAAGGAATAGCTGCCTTTTTCGATTGGCCAATTTCCATACCAATTACTGCCTTTTCAAAACCAGCAATCATATTTCCCTCACCAAGTTTAAATTCCAGCGGATCTCTTTCTTTAGAAGTATCGAAAACAGTACCATCGCCTAAAGTGCCTGTGTAATGAACTTTTACGGT
>JBGSXH010000202.1:0-9799 GCA_041751515.1 Cyclobacteriaceae bacterium
CGACTTTGAATGTGATGAAAATGACGTGCCGAAATATGTTACCTATATCACGTACAGAGCCCTCTCCTGCTACTATGCCGGTAATTATGACAAAGCTGCACGCTGGATCAACAACCTGCTTAATGAGGTGAGTCTTAAGAAATACCCGTATGCGCAACTGGAAATAAAAGTAGTGCTGGCATTGCAATACTGTCTATTGAATGATTTCGATCTATTCAATCAGCTTATCAACAGTATTCAAAGACAGATCAGAATTACAGGAAGGGACAATTGTGAGCATATCCTCCTTTTTACAAAAATTCTAAAAACATCCATTAGTGATGTTAAGAAAAATAAGGAAGATAAAATCAGATCAATGGCAGAGAAATTCTCCAGAATAGAGGGCAATTACTTTATGCCGACCAGATACATTAAAATGGATGAAGACTTCATTAAAAAGATGAGCTGATTTTAAAAATCAGCATCATCTTTTAATTTTAATAAATTTTCCTGAGTGAGCGGTTTGTTAATATACTTTTTCACATAGCTATACTTCTTCGATTTGTTCACATCCTGTGGATTGATCGAGGAAGTAAGCATGATAATCTTGCAGTGTGCCTTGGTGGATTCAGCCATCTTTTCAAACTCATCTAAAAACTGAAAACCGTCCATCAGTGGCATGTCTATATCCAGGAAAATGACGTCTGGTAAAGCATTCTGCACAATTTCGCTTAATTTTTCAACGTTTTTCAAGAACTCTATGGCACTTCTGGCGCCAGAATGGGTAAAAATGTGCGCAGAAATATCTGCGGCTTCGATCATTTTCTGATTGATAAGATTATCTATCTCATTATCATCAACCAACATTACTGTATGAAACTTGTGCTGTTTTCCTTCAGACATATCTTTATTTAGTGTTAAGGCTCGACATAAATATAATGGTAATGAAAAAATTAACAAAATCACATACTTATTATTGTTAAATTAATATCTGATCGATGCTCTTTTCATAGCCATAAGGTAAGTAATTTTTTTATCAATTTAGCAGGATTTACATGCCCCTGCCCATTAATTACAGCAGGGGCATATTTTAGATGTCGAATTTGATTCCCTGAGCCAGTGGCAGTTCAGTGCTATAGTTAATAGTATTGGTTTGTCTGCGCATGTAGATTTTCCATGCATCGGAACCAGATTCCCGACCGCCTCCAGTATCTTTCTCTCCACCGAATGCACCACCTATTTCCGCACCAGAGGTACCAATATTGACATTGGCGATACCACAATCTGAACCGGCATAAGATAGAAATAACTCTGACTCCCGCATATGGGTGGTCATAATGGCGGAAGACAAGCCCTGAGGCACGTCGTTCTGCATTTCGATGGCTTCCTCCAGTGTTTTGTACTTCATGATGTACAGAATGGGCGCAAAGGTTTCATGCTGTACAATTTCGTAATGATTTTCAACCTCAAAAATCGCTGGCTTCACATAGCAACCGGAAGCATAAGCATCGCCATCAAGGACCTCGCCATCAACAACAGTTTTTCCACCTGCTGCTTTCACCTTTTCAATAGAGGCCTGGTAGTTTTTAACAGCTTCTTGGTCAATCAAAGGCCCTACATGGTTATTTTCATCCAATGGATTGCCAATGCGCAGCTGACCGTATGCTTTGGCAAGTTTTGCCTTCAATTCTTCAAAAACACTTTCGTGGATGATCATCCTTCTGGTAGAGGTACAACGCTGGCCAGCAGTTCCTACTGCGCCGAATACTGCGCCTATGAGGGTGGTGTCTAAATCCGCATGTTCAGAAACGATAATGGCATTATTGCCTCCTAATTCCAGCAAAGTTTTTCCAAGTCTGGCGCCAACAGCCTGCGCCACTTTTCTACCCATATTGGTTGAGCCGGTAGCAGATATGAGCGGCACTCTTTTATCGGAGGAAAGTAGTTGTCCAATTTTATAATCACCCACCACCAGACAGGAAATACCTTCCGGCACATCATTGGCTTTAAAAACCTCCTGGGCTATCTGCTGACATGCAATGGCTGTTAATGGTGTCTTTTCAGATGGCTTCCAGATACAGGCATCGCCACAAACCCAGGCCAACATGGTGTTCCATGACCAGACTGCTACTGGAAAATTAAAGGCGGAAATGATCCCTACCACACCTAACGGATGATATTGCTCATACATTCTGTGCAAAGGTCGCTCGGAATGCATGGTCAAGCCATACAGTTGTCGTGACAAGCCCACCGCAAAGTCGCAGATATCTATCATCTCCTGCACTTCTCCCAAACCTTCCTGATAAGATTTGCCCATTTCATAAGAGACTAGCTTGCCTAAAGGCGCTTTGAACTCCCGCAGCTTATCGCCAATCTGCCTGACGACTTCACCCCTTTGTGGGGCAGGCACAGTACGCCAGGTCTTAAATGCCTGCTGCGCTGTGCTTACTACCTGCTCATAGCTTTCTGCGGTGGCTGACTGGACTTTGGCAATCAGCTTGCCATCTACGGGAGAAATGGAGGATATGTACTCCCCATCAGTGTCAATCCATTGTGAACCGGTACTGCTACCCGAGTTTTCCGGCTTTATCTTTAATGCTTTGAGCGTTTCTTCGATTTGAAAGGTATTGTCTGACATAGTCGGTATTATTTGGTTTTATACAAAGCTATAAAAATTGAAACAGGAAGGAAATTATTTATCAGACACAAAAAAAGGCTGCCAGAGAGCAGCCTTTTTAATGATCTTTAAAGCATAATTACCAGCCCAAACCATAGTAGGCTTTCTGCCCATTAGGGTAAATACCCTCAACAAGCAATCCGCCTTCTTTGTCCTGCAAAGCAGTTTGCAGATCTGACAAGGTTTTGATAGGCGTTTTATCTACCGAAGTGATAATGAAGCCTTCATTAATGCCAGCACTCTGCCATTTTCCTTTGCCAATTTTGTTGATTTTCACGCCACCCTCGAGTTCCAGTTCAGCTTTCTCGCTATCAGAAATTTCTTGTAGCACGGCACCTTCAATATTCGCAGCATTTACATTTTCCACTACACCTATATTGTTCATGCTATTTTTTAGCGTAGCTTCTACGTTTTGCTGCTTCCCATTACGGTTAAAGGAAATCTTCACCTTATCGCCGGGTCGGTTACGGGCTACTCTTTCCTGCAGCTCAGCGACAGAATTCACCTTGGCATCGTTGATGGCAATAATGACATCGCCTTCCTTGATTCCCGCATCTTCGGCAGAACTGCCCTCACCAATACCCAAGACATAAACGCCCTGAGTTTCTTTAATGCCCATTTGGTCCGCAAGCGAAGCATTTACATCGGTGATATTAATGCCCAGCAAGGCACGCTGTACGGTACCAAACTCCAGTAAATCGTCCATTACTTTCTGCACAATAGAGACCGGCACAGCAAATGAATAACCCGAATAAGAACCCGTGGGTGTTGCAATAGCAGTGTTTATACCGACGAGCTCTCCTCTAAGATTCACCAGCGCACCACCGGAGTTTCCGGGATTCACGGCAGCATCGGTCTGAATGAAGGATTCAATCTGCCGACCATCAGGTCTGCGCAAAATATTAATATTTCTACCTTTAGCACTCACAATACCCGCAGTAACGGTGGAGGTAAGGTCAAACGGATTGCCCACAGCCAGCACCCATTCGCCAATCTTGATGTCATCAGAACTACCAAACTTGATAAAGCTCAGCTTTGTGGCATCAACTTTCAGCAAGGCCAGATCCGTGGTAGGGTCAGTGCCCACCACTTCCGCGACAAAGCGGCGGTTATCATTAAGCGTTATCTCAATATTACTGGCATTTTCTATGACGTGGTTGTTGGTAACGATATAGCCGTCATCAGAAATAATCACGCCTGAACCTGCTGCCCGGGAAGGTTTTTGCGAACGGCCCCCTCGGCCATCCTCATTGGGCGCTTCTCCGAAAAAGTCCTTAAAAAACTCATCGAAGGGGTGCTTGCCACCCCGGCCCCGCTGCGCGCTGCCGCCTTCAATCGTAGAACGGATATGTACAACACCAGCGGTGGTCATTTCAGCAGCATGCACAAAATTGATACCCTCAGGCACTGTAAATGCTGAATCAGCAAGGTAACTGCTGAAACGTACATTCTGCTTATCCTCAAAATTATCGAAATTCTGGCCAGTAGGCTGCGGCCCCAGCAAGTGGTATCCTCCAATTGCGATCACCCCGCCTATGATGGACGCCACAATAATCCCTAAGAAAAATTGTCTCTTACTCATGTTTCTCCTTTGATTTAGGTTGTTCAAAATATCTAACGGAATTAGATAGTGGTGGTTAGCATCTTATGCATGCATTTAAGCAAATAATTTACCAGAAATGTATAAACACACATTTTTTCAGCAATTTTATTTCGTTAACACGCAAAACAGGATGAGCATGTAACTATTTGATCTCCTGCGGATAAGATTATACAAAAAATCAGAACGAAGCCGTCGACCATATGCATTTCGAAGCCATAGGACAAAAAAAGCCTGCAAACAATCATTTGCAGGCCGGCTAAAAACTGTGATGTGTTGATTGTTCTTTGCTTGGATAAAAGCCTCAATCAATGGCGTGTATAAAATAAAGCGCAAAGCATTACCTCACTGCCTGCACCCCTTCGTCTGTCTGCTCCACTTTTTGAATGGTACCATCTTCATTATAGTGCATATAATCCACCGCAATAGAGCGCCGGTAGCTTCCACCCGTTGGCAAGACGCCATTATGGTAAAAAAAATAATCCTTTCCCTTAAATTCAATAATACCAGGGTGGATGGTAAAACTATTCGGTGCACTGTCCATCACTATTCCCTGATATTCCCAGGGCCCCTCAGGGCTTTTTGCAATGCAATAGTCAATTCTTTCCTGGTCTTCGCCCTCGCCCTGGCTGGCGTACACCAAATAATACAGGTCATTTCTCTTGTACAACCAGGGACCTTCCTCAAAATACTTTGGCGTAAAATGCTGGATATCACTGTCCAGCTCAATCATATTGTCCTTCAGCTTAGCCCACTTGCAGCTACCATTGCCCCAATACATATAAGCCTGTCCGTCATCATCCACAAAGACCGTGGGGTCTATATCATCCCAGCCATGTTCGTTATCAGTAGTCATTTCGTTTACCACCAAGGCTTTTCCAATGGCATCCTCAAATGGCCCCAGCGGAGTATCTGCAACAGCTACACCAATCGCTGCACCGCCACTGCTTTCCTCATTGTCCTTATGAAATGTGGAAACATAAAAATAAAACTTGCCATCCCTTTCCACACATTGCGCCGCATAAGCATCGCCGGTCGCCCAGGAAAAGGTCTTTGGAGACAATTTAGCCCCGTGGTTCGTCCAGTTGACCATGTCCGTGGAAGAAAAGACCAACCAATCCTTCATCTCATAATTGGTGGACTCAACCGAGGCAGTATCATGGCTAGTGTATAAATACACAGTATCATTATACACCATGGGTGCAGGATCTGCAGTGAAAACATCCGTAATAATGGGATTTTGGGACATCGAAAGTTGAGGGCTTAGCAAAAACGCCAAACCAAAAAGAAAAGCTATTTTCATCTGTTTGTTCATATCAATCATCTTTATTCAAATAAATTATTTGCTATAGCAGCATCAAATGCATCATGCAGTTTGGTAGGCTACGCGATCGCCAGGCATTGGCAATAACGCAAAAGTATAAACTATTATACAATATCTTCCAACATCTACCAAAGCTTCTTTGCTGCAACAGCAAAAACGTAGCATAAAACAGTCATTAAACGCAATATATACTTACTCATCTAAATGACAGAGATTGCCGATAGATTAAAATAATTTGGGCGAAGCCTCCGGCCCAGGCTTTCAGCACTCGCCAGGCCATTC
The DNA here is from genome assembly GCA_041751515.1 of Cyclobacteriaceae bacterium. Lineage (GTDB taxonomy): Bacteria > Bacteroidota > Bacteroidia > Cytophagales > Cyclobacteriaceae > JBGSXH01. The sequence goes on from JBGSXH010000202.1 coordinate 5,863, forward strand.
CCCGCAAGGCCCTCCCGGGCTCAGACAATTGCCTCAATCCTTTTCGCAAGCCAGCCATACAGCTTTTAAAAATCAGAAATAGTCACCATAGACTGCCTTGAAGACAAGAAGTCACTCCTATTGCAGCGCAACACTAAAGTCCTCCCAATTCATTTTGATGCAATCAATACCCGATAAAAGCTCTAATAAAATTCTAATATTATTCTAATACCCCTCTAACAAGCCAGCAAACCGACTTCCTTTACTTTTGCCTTATCATCAATATTCGGCTGCAATGGCTCACCGCTTTTGAGTGTTGACAGCTTATTTTTCAACCTGCATGCTCAATTTAGAGCATCTTAAATCAAAAGATATGAGGAATTTGGTCTTAATTTTAGCAGCCTGTAGCATTTGCTATCTGGCCCGGGCCCAGCAAGACGTTACACCGCCCCCAACTGCCCAGGACAGGGAAAACAGAGAAGCCAACCTTCACCGGCTTCAGATTGCCGACACCATCAGTCTGCCTTTTGAAATAGACGAAAGAAAAAAACTTAAAAATGATGATATCCTCAATAAGAAGGAAGGGTTTTTCGTGACCGGTTTTCCGGATATTGAAGTTGATCCTATCAGAGGGCTCGGTGTAGGTGGTACTGCATTCTTTTTTCAGAATAGAAATGAGAATGATCCTTTGTTCTACTATACCCCTTATCGTTATCGCTTATCGACGGACTTTAAGTTTTTCACCAACGGCAGGTTCCAGGGGGGGGCGCGACTCGATGTGCCTTATATCCTGAATACACAATGGCGCCTGCGCGTGGACGCTTTGTATGAATTCGATCCTAACTTTCAATACTTCGGCATCGGGGAGCAAAGCATGAATGACCTTGCCTTTGAAGATAAAAGCACCGGCAACTTCAGGACCTTCAATAACCTTGATAATTATCTGAACAACCTGGCCGTTGCCCGCACCCGAAATGGCGGATTCGCTACCGACACCCATTTCAACGAGGTAGAAATTGAGGAGCAATTGTACAATTTCTTAGGAGAACGTGTTTTTATGGGCGGAAAGCTTCGTTTCATGTTTGGTTATGAGGCCTTATTTACCCGAGTCAACGACTGGACAGGCAGAATCGCCGAAGAAGCCTTCGACCAGAGCGGCAATGAAGTGGAAGCGGTCAACAATGAGACTTTATTTTTCCGCGATGCCATCGCAAGAGAGCCAGGCACAACCTGGGACAGATTCAATATTGGTGGTGCCGGCTCCGACTGGCAGTTTACCTCTATGCTGGCTGCAGCATTGATCTATGATACCCGTGATCTGGAGCCGGACCCTTCTGAAGGTATCTTCCTCGAGTATTCACATGAATATTCTGCGCCATGGCTAGGGTCGCAATTTGACTTCAATAAATTCATGATCCAGGGCCAGTACTTTAATACCGTTGCTCGCTGGAGAGGGGGCAGAAGCCGCTTAACCCTCGCAGGGATGGCCTCCATGGGCTATGTCTGGGGAAATCACATCAATTGGTTAGAAATGTTCGACCTTTCTTCCCAGGCAGAAGCAGGCGGAATCAACGTCCTGGGCGGCGACAGGTCGCTAAGGGCCTTCCGGGAATCCAGGTTTGTAGCCCCTACCATAGGACTCATCAACCTGGAAGCGCGGTTCAGACTGTATGACTTTCAGGCACTCAACCAGCACTTTGCACTGGGCTTGTCTCCCTTTTATGACCTGGGACGAGGCTGGGACAGCATCGATCGCATTGGCCTCACTGGCTGGCGCGGAGCTCCAGGCGTAGGAGGAAGAATCGCCTGGAACCAGTCTACCGTCATCCGGCTGGACTTTGCCTCAGGCTCTGAAGGCAGCCAGTTCTTCTTCGGATTCGGACATATTTTTTAGTCCGGATACCACCGCTACTCAAACTCCCGCGGACAACGCAGATAACGCAGCAAATCACTGCTAATCGCTGCGATGTCCGCGGGATTTTTTTTACCCTATTCTTAAGATCAGCACTCAGCACATTAAGGCTAAGTGAAAAGGTGCTCCTGCAATTTGAAACAACTTTTAACACTGACAGCTTTCTCAAACATGCGATCTTTTCTCCCGCGGAAGGCGGAGATTTTCGCAGAAGTACCGCTGATCTTTCCAACCCCCTTGGTCGTCAATTTCATTGGCTCCTTCCAGTTCCTGCTTTGATCGAAATTCAGATATCGGAAGATGGGGAATATATAGATTTTGGTGATGACTAATCATACCAGCATCAGATGAATGTATTTTACCGTAAAATCCATTACTTTAGATGCAGATCAGCAAAACATCCTGATAAAATTCTCAACATAACACTGCACTCTCGGTAAACAAAAAATGAAGAAATACACACAATTTTACTTGTTGTTCCTATTGCTTGTGCTTTGCACCATCAGTCATGCACAAGACAAAGCTGACCTGGCTGCGAATAATGGTGAAAAAGTAATCGCTCCTATTGTACCCAATAATATCACTCGGACACTCAAACAGGATAGCAATGGCAATATCTGGATTGCTGCATTTGATGGGGTTTTTCGATACGATGGAAACTCATTTACCAATATCACCAGTGAAGTAAGCTCAGCTCGTTTTTTTTCTGTGTTAGAAGATCGCAAAGGAAATTTTTGGTTGAGTTCAGTCGGTTCAGGCGTTTACTACTACGACGGGGAATCTTTTCGCAACTTCACAACAAAAGATGGTCTTGCCAGTGATGTGGTTGGTGCTATTTATGAAGATAAGACCGGCAATATCTGGTTTGGTACCGAAGGCGGCGTAAGCCGTTATGATGGTAAGACTTTTCGTAATTTTACAACAAAAGATGGCTTACCTCATAATGCTGTAGCGACTATCATGGAAGACAAAACAGGGCAGTTCTGGATTGGAACAAAAGCTGGTATCTGTCTTTACGATGGCAAAAGCTTTACCATTTTCAGGAATGAAGACAATATGCCTTTCTATAATGTTCGGGCTATTATTGAAGACAAAAAAGGAAAAATCTGGCTGGGTGGCGAGGAAGGCCTGTGGCGCTACGAAGGTAGGGCATCGGGCAGTTTTGGAAACGCATTGACCAAATTGAGCAACAATTTTGTAGCTTCTGTCTACGAGGATAAAAAAGGAAATATTTGGACAAGCTCGCAAGAGACCATAGACCGCAAATGGCTGCTTTCTCGGTATGATGAAAAATCATTGGCTGCAATTAAACCAAATGTAACTGAAATACCCTCGGAACGTGAAGGGAATAAAGGAATGCTTTTTGGCATTTTAGAGGTCGATGAAGGAAGCATCTGGCTTGGCGCTTTAGATGGCGTATATCGCTATGATGGCAAAACGATTACCGACTTTAAAGGCAAAAATACTGAAAAGTAGCTGACGGCTAAAAAAGCGGCAAGTTTAAGTCACTAGCAGTTTGCAAGTGGAAAGAAGTAAATAGCTACGTTCTGGTGATCAGACTCTGCAAATTTTAAAGAAGACGGAACGAATATTTTCAATGAAAGGAGTCTGCCCAAACAAAAAAAGCCCGTAAAAATCAATTTACAGGCTTTTTTTTTATGCTCCTCCTCTTGGGCTCGAACCAAGGACCCTCTGATTAATCCCGCACATGCGGGACTCTAACTAACTGAGCTAAGGAGTCTGCGGGCATAAATGATGGCTCTATTAGCTTTTTTAAAATGCTTCTACTCTTTTGTCGCTTTATGAATTTTTCAATTTTCATGGCCTCTTGCAAAGTATTCCCTACACAAAACAATGCCGCTAGTCGCCAAGGCCTATGCTTACTTGTATAAGTATTATGATCAGAGTTGTTATGCTGGTCAAGTCTTTCGAATGCGTTTTGGGAGACTCCTGTATAATACTTATCCGAACTTTCTGAGTAGAGTATATATAAATAGTATCCGCACGTCATTGTAGCATTGAATTTACCACTATAAAAAAAGCCTG
>JBGSXH010000203.1:0-3716 GCA_041751515.1 Cyclobacteriaceae bacterium
ATTGATGATCACCGGAATGGTGATAGTTTGTTCTCTTGCACTAAAAACAAAAGCGCCGGTATAGGGCCTGAGAGAATCTACCGTTACAAAGGTGCTGTCAAACGCTCTTAACGAAGCCAGCACTTCTATTTCATTAAAATCTGAAATGTCGCGCCAGGAAATTGCAAAAGGGTATGGGCTGGCTACCAAATTCCATCCTGCCCGTAATGTTCTTTCGAAAGGAGCCTGTTTTGTGGCTTTAACCACCGTGCCTTCTGGAAAAGGAATGTCTTGCTCTTCGCGCATAATCAGGAAGTAGGCCCTGCCAGGCTGCATTCTGGCCTGTACACGATTAGATTCCACATAGGCGCCATTTTCATAACTGAACATCCTCCATAATCTGGGATTATAAGTTCCAAGAGCAGGTTCGATAACGTTGCTTACCCTGTCGTTCTCTAGTTGAGCAGGTACAGAAATAATTTGATAAGCAGAGACATCGGTTCCGCCCTGCAGATTATTTAAGGCAATGTCACCACTGTTAAAGGCTATATGACTATGCAGACGCTCCGAATTGAAATGCAGACCAGAAGGGTCTTCTACGCGCACATAAAATTCTATGCCCAAGGGGTCCTGCGCTATCACTGAGGCGCTAAAATTCGTTTCACCGCCTTCCATGGTGCTTTGCTGCCATTCCAGTTGAGTAATACCCCTATAGTATACTTCCGCCAGGGCAATTCCATCGGCATCTTCTGCCTGTACTGCCACACTGATTTCTTCACCTTCGAAAAATGTGTCGTTGAAGTCAACATTTGTTATGGTAGGTGGCGCATTGGTTTCGAAGTCTACAACCCTTATCCTGAAGGTACGGCTGAAGTTGTTGACATTCGGCGGGTCATTAGGTCCGGCATCAGTAAGTGTTACAGTAATATTAGCTTCTCCTTCTGCATTGGCTACTGGTGTATAAGTAAGTAGCCCAGATCTGGAAGGGTATTGATAACTAACGACTGGGTCTGGAATCAGAGCAGGATTATCGGAGGTAGCGGTGATCGTGACTACCTGATCTTCAAAAGGCCCTGCAGTGATGCCCGTCAATGCTACTTCCTGCGACCCGGTGTTGATGTCAAGAATAGGTTGTTCCTCAATTTCATCCAGCGTTGGTGGGTCATTCACCGGCAGCACAGTAATGGAAAATGCACGGCTAAAACTTTGGTCGCCGGCTGTGACAATTACCTCAATTCCCACATTACCAAACCTGAAAGGGTTTGGCTGATAACGGAGAATGGCGATATCTTCCGGACTATTGTAATCAATTTCAGGATTCGGCATTAATGTGGTATTCGACGAAACTGCAGTCACGGTAATTGACTCGCTATCATTATTCCCTGCTGAGATGCCGGTTAATATCAGGGTTCTTTCATCTGAACCCTCTAAAATAGGAGCAGGGTCTTCAATGATATCCAAAGTAGGCAAGCCTTCGGTTCCACCGACAGTCACCGTAAATGTGCGCACCGTAGTATTTTGGTTTGGAGCTCTTCCCGGCCCGCTATCGGAAACTGTGACAGTAATGGTCACTTCACCGGTTTGGTTTGGAATAGGCTGGATAATTAGCGTGCCTTCATTGGCCGGGTTGGTATAATTAACTGTAGGGTTCTGGACAATTGCTGAATTGCTGGAACTTGCGGCAATAGTCACAATCTGGTCATCTTCGAATGGTCCGGGGGTTATGCCGGTAAGATTGACGGTTACTGCGCCTTCAGTGGGGTCCAACGGACCAATATCTGCAATTTCATCTATCGTTGGTGCATCATTGATAGGATTGATAGTTAGTAAAAAGCTACGTTCAAAAGTATTGTTGACATCTTGTCCATCATTGGCAATAATGGTAATGGTAGCTGTACCAAAGCGGTTTGGAACTGAGGTGATGCTGACCCTTCCTGTAGTCTCATTGATGCTGATATTTGCAATTTCTAATGCCGTTGGCCTCAATGAATAGGTAACCGTTTGGTTTTGCTCTTCCGCTCGCACAGGGTCAGGGTTGACATCAACCGTGCGGGTACCCTGAAAGTCTTCATCAGCAACCACATCTCCGCTGAGGGTGAAAGAAGGTGCCTGGTTTACTCTGCCTACCTCCAGCAGGAAAGTCGCTGTATGAAGATTATTCTCATCTTGTCCGTCATCTGCAGTTACTGTAAACTGTCCACCACCAAATGCATTCTGCACTGCTGTAATGCTCACCGTCCCGGTAGCCGGGTCGATAACTACATTAGCGAAATCCACATTGGCAGGAGATAGGCTATAAGTAACTACCTGGTCTTGTTCATCCTCTGGAACCGGTCCGGGAATGACAGTGATAGTTTCAGTACCCGGAAAGTTTTCTTCTAAAATTACCCTGTCCCTGGATAGTTCGAAAACCGGAGGATCGTTTACAGGCGTTACCGTAATAGTAAATGTTCTGGTTATATTATTTTCGTTAGGCGGAACATTGGATCCATTATCAGTAATAGTAACTGAAATAGTTACTACCCCATTTTGGTTCGGCAATGGCTCATAGGTAAGCATTGCGGTATTTTCTCCCTGAGCAAAGTTGATCGTTGGGTCAGGGATTAGTCCGGGATTATCGGAGGTGGTTACTATGGTAACCCGCTGATCTTCTTCGTTAGGACCGGCACTGATGCCAGTGAGTAAAATTGTTTGCTCACCTGCATCTTCCAGGATAGTTCTGTCCGCAATTTCGTCTAATGTTGGTGGATTGTTCACGGCCAATACAGTGACAGTAAAGGTGCGTAAAAAGCTATTCTCATTAGGTGCAGATGATGGACCATTATCAAAAATGCGCACTGTAATTTCAGCTGTACCATTTTGAAAGGCAACGGGGGTGAGGATCAACTCCCCTTCAGTATCTGGGTTGGTATAGATGATTTGCGGATTAGGGATAAGTCCCGGATTTGAAGATGTAGCCACTAAGGTTACTTCCTGTTCTTCTTCGTTCGGGCCCGGGCTAATACCTGTTAAAGCAATGGTTTGCGCCTCTTCGTTTTCATTGATAGTAATATCAGCAATCGGGTCCAATGTTGGTGGATCATTGACTGGATTCACCGTCACCTCAAAAGTATCAGAAACACTGTCACCTTCTTCATCTGTCGCAGTGATGGCGACTGTTGCTTGTCCATTGGCATTGGGCAAATAAGTCAGCGTCAGACTGCTGCCTGTAGTCGTAGCGCTAAGCAGCGCTTCATTGCTGTTTTCTGCTACGCTAAAGGTTAACGCTGAACCTTGATTATGTCTGAAGTACAAATCAAGATCAATTTCAGTAGGCGCTGCATCTTCATCTACAGTCACGTCTGGAATGCCCCCGTCAATGACGACGGGTGGTTCATTTGGAGCCGGGGTAACGGTCACGGTAAAGTTATCGCTGACACTCTCGCCAGCATCATCCGTAGCAGTGATGAGGACATCAGCAGTGCCGCTTTGGCCATCTAAGAAAGTGATGATCAAATTATTGCCATCAATGGCTAAAGCGATTAAATTTTCATTGGAGTTACTTGTAATAGCAAAAGTTAATTCTCCTCCATCAGGATCTGTGAAAGCTGGGGTCAAGTCGACAGTAAGTGGCGGATCATAATCATCGGCTGTCACATTAACAATACCTACACCAACTACAAGCGGTGCCTGATTTGTAGCCGGGGTAACGGTCACGGTAAAGTTATCGCTGACACTCTCGCCAGCATCATCCGTAG
>JBGSXH010000204.1:0-5704 GCA_041751515.1 Cyclobacteriaceae bacterium
GAGTGATCTTGCCTTCAGCTACCCAATGTACATCTTCCCAGGATCTGTTATCATTTTTTAGACAAAAGGCCGCATCCTAAAACGAGCTAAATGCAGTATTCCATTTATATCTTTTTCTCAATGAATGTATGCATCTTCGTCGGAAACGAAGGTTAAGTAGGTAACAGATTTCGATGTTGACTGCTAAAACTCGCAAAACATCACAACCTTCTTGCTATGTCTTGATATGGCGCCTTATGCTGCAATAACTTCATCCAGGGCATACGGCTTTTATAACTTACAGGTACAGAAAATAGTCAATAAAGCGGATTTAGGATTGTATCACTAAAGTGAAAATGATTTTGGACGAAAGGCTTCACTTTAGGAGGTGTGTCTAAGAGACAAGCTGATTAAAATCAACAAATGGCACCAACAGGGTCCTCAGCAGTCCTGATATAGGTTCCTTAGCATGCTACAACAATAATGCAATCATCATCAATAAAGGCAATATTGATGATCAAGCTTTAAAATTGTACTATAAAGGTAGTTCCTTCATTCACTTTGCTCTTTACTGAAATTTTCCCGCCCATTGACTCAATCTGTGTTTTTGTCAAAAACAAGCCAATTCCTCTGGCTTCCGGATGCTCATGGAAGGTCTTGCGCATGCCGAAAAGCTTATCTCCATGTCGGGTCAAATCAATACCTAACCCATTGTCAGTGACATAAAGCACCGTATGCCCCTGCTTTTGCTCAGTTTTTACCGTCACTACCAGGGGGCGATCTTCTGCCCTGTATTTGAACGCATTGCTGATGAGGTTATGCAAAATGCTTTCGAGATATGCTTTCGGAAAGGTGACCGTGGGTGCTGCGGTAAAATCATATGTTAAGGTAGCCCCGGTTGCCAGTATAGTGCCCGTCATGTTCTCCTTTTCACGCAGAAAAACAGGCTCAAAATGTAGCAAAGTCTTTTCAATATCTTCATTTCTTTTGACCTGCAAAATACTTAATAGCTCATTATGCGTATCCGTCAGGTTAGAAGCTACTTTTTTAATTTTAGCAAAAATAAAACGATAGTCTTCAAGCGTGCTATCTTCTTTCATCATCGCCACAAGCGCACCAATGTTTGCTGCTGGTCCACGAATATTATGGGAAGTCATATGTGCGAAATCATCCAGTTGCTTGTTCTGATAAGCCAGTTCGTCAATTAGCGACTCTCGGATTTTCTTGTTGCGCTCCATTTTAGCAAAATTCCGACGCGTGAGTACATATGCGGTGAGGATGATCATCAGTGAGAATAGTGATAATATCGTGAAATATTTTTCCCGCTGATAGCGCATGCTATCGGTTCTGAAAATGCGCTCAATCATTTGCCGTTGCTCCAGCTTTTCTGCACGGGCTACAACAACACGAATGGAGTCCATAATTCGTGTACCTTCTCCTTGTTCTATAAATGTAACCGCTGAGTCTCTACCAAAATTTTGGCGAATGGCAACTACATGCTGGCTTATTTGCATCTTTTCATCCAAAAGCGCTGTAAGTGTATCGAGACGTTTTTGTTGCACTTCATCACTTACCAGCATATTGAGGGAGTCAATGGTAGCCGTTAAAGCAGTTTTGCTATTGCTAAATGGAGTCAGGTATCGCTCTCTGCCTGTAATAGCAAAATTTCTCCCACCAGTTTCCATTTCTATTGCCTCTTGCAAAAGGTGGTCTAATTTATCGTAGATACTATTGGTACGCCTCTCCAAATGTCGCCCCTGTCGCACTTCCTCAGCACTCTTGAAAGTGAGGTATACCAAAAGAGTGAGCATGATTATAGAAAAGGCAAAAACGATATCAACCTTTCTGAAAATATTAGACTTCAATGACATTTATTGATTTTAGCAATCTTAATATATTTATAATTTCTGCGGAACAAGGTGCGCATTTTTATTGATGGAAAAAACTACAATCCCAAGTTTAGCGTACAATTTTTAAATTATAGTTGTACACAGCTATAGGCCAATGTTTAATAATAAAATATAAGCGCAGGACTCCACCATCTACCCAGCTAATTCAAAATGACGGTGCTGTCTAGTACCTGGCACTCTCCAGGCTTTGCCTGAAAGACCGTCTCAGGCGCATACAATTACCTACAAGCTTCCTTGAAAGAAAAATACAATATTGTAAGTGCGCCACTTTTAGCAGTGGTAAGTGTTTTAATGTGTAGTATTTCACTAATTAATATTAATGATGATGAAATTTACGGCAATGCTAATGTGCGCTTTAAAGCATAAATTTTAGTAAGAGTAAAATAGCGCATCATTGAAAGTTCTATAAGGATTAATGACTCATAGATTATTTTTATTATAATTATAAAAATAAAGCTAACTAAAGTGCATCTGATGTCGTTTGAAAAATTGAGCCTTCCACATGATAATTCCTCTATATGAAAAAGACCACACTTTTAATCCTTCTCTTACTAGCAACAACATTTGTCTTTGCTCAACACAGAATTTTTCTTGAAGGGAAGGTTTCGAGGGGTATCGTTGGCTACTCAAAAGGGGATACAGTTACCATTTATGCCGTTCGAACAAACCCTAATAGCGGTAAAGAGCAATATGTGATCAGAAATTCTGGTGAGCGTGAGTTCATGAATGTAAATGCTGATCGCATTACGTTATTAGACAGTAATCTGGATTTCTGGGATCATGTATGGCTTAATCATCGCGCAGAAGATATCCTGAAGTTGGGTTGGGAAACTGAGAAAAGGCAGGAACTACAGGAAGACGCATCAGACTATTTTTCCCAAGCGGTAGTCAATCGGATGATTTTTAAGGACGACCTGCTCTATGACTATCTCTATCGGCTTATTTATCATATTCATCCTACGCCTTTGTTCAAGGACAGGGCAACCAATTTCAGTGTAGTCATTCTCAATTCAATTGAGCCAATGAGTTTTGCATTCGACAATGGCATGCTGGTGCTTACGGCGGGTTTAATAGCGCAGACAGCGTCAGAAGAAGCACTTATCAATGTGCTCACAGAAGCCATAACACATAGTGTGCTGGAGCACAATCTGGTCAATTTGAATCGTGCTCTCAGAGCCGAACGCAATGCCAGAATCTGGGGTACAATTACAGGCATTGCCGCAGCCACCGCCATGGCCATAGACCAGGTGCAAACCGGCAACTATTACGATTATGGAGCAGCCGCAGACTTTGGCCTGGCCTCATACTTTTTATCTGCTCACATTTTGCAAAATATTGGTGCCAAATACTCCCTGCAACAAAATAATAATGCCAAAGTAATCGCTGCAAATTTTACGAAAGCACACCCCTACATCAAGACGCTCAGCAGGGCAGAATTTATAGGGATCACTGCCAATGCGATCACTTATACTGCCTGGCAGGAGCATCATCTGAAAAACTACGCTTATGCGCGGGAGCTGGCCGAAAAGCTGGAATCGCTTGATTTAGCCACAGCTAAAGATTATTTGCTGCTCAGCAGAATTCAAAGAAAACTTATGGACGATGAGGAGGCCAATCAAAAAGCACTGTCTTACCTTGAGCGTGCCAGAGAGAAATCCATTGAAATAATTCCCGAACTTGAGAAGGAAAGCGGCCTGCTTTATGCCAGGCTAAATCAGCATGAACAAGCGAAGGTTGCGTTTTTGAATTATAAAGAGCAGCTTTTGCTTCAGAAAGCAGAAGGAGGCAATGTGGAGGATGACTTGCTTTATGTGAATCAACTCATTCAACGAAGAGGTTATGCAAAAAAGCCTGCAACCGAGCTCGACTCTTCAATTAAATAAGTAAAGGCATGTTAAGTAATGATCAAGACCATCTTGCTCAGCATCTAAGTTTTTGTTTTTTTAACCAAATAACATTTTATTAGAATGTTATTTTAAAGTTATCGGGTTAATATAATATTTCTTAAATGCGATTTGTGTTCACTTTGCTGTTTTGCATCACTGTTTCCGGCTTTGTCAATGCCCAGGAAATGGACCAGTGCGATACTTGTTATATCAATTCATATTACGAGCAAAAAGTTAGTCATCATCAATTGATGCCAAGGACTAAAAATGACATTATATTTCTTGGCAATAGTTTGATGGACATTGCTGAGTGGGCAGAGCTGCTGCAAGACAAGCGCATTAAAAATCGTGGCATTTCTACTGATACCAGCTTCGGTGTACTGGCCAGACTGTCTCACATTGTAGAAGGAAAACCTGCCAGAATCTATTTGATGATAGGCATTAACGATATTGCCCGGAATATTCCTAGCGCTGTTTCTGCCAGTAATATTGAAAAGATAGTCAAAACGATCATGCAGCAGAGTCCCGCTACAAAAATATATGTACATAGTGTACTGCCCACCAATAATGCATTCGACGAATTTAAAAATTATCAGAATAAAACCAGCGCCATTCGACAGCTGAATAAATTAATTGAGGATATCTGTCAGCGTGAGAAACTGCCTTTTATTGATCTGAGTGAGGCCATGGGTGGGGCAGCTTTTGTTTTGAAAGAGGAGTTTACCAGCGACGGTCTGCATTTGAACGGTGCCGGCTATGAAATGTGGAAATCGGTGTTAATAGAAGGAAAATATTGCTGCCAATAACTATCGAATAAAAGTCAGCAGCCGGTTTCGGGCAATAAGACCGGCACCGATGATTCCAGCTTTATTGCCAAGTTTTGAGAACTTAAGCTGCGTATCATTATTCATTAAACTCAGGGAATATTTATTAACAGCGCTGATGATGGGAATACGGAGGTAGTCATTCGTCTTTGCCAGACTGCCACCGAGGATGACCAGTTCAGGGTTGAAGATATTGATAAGCGCTGCAATCCCTCGTCCGAGTTTTTCACCAATGTTTCCGATCAACTCAATGGCAAGGACATCATCTTTGAGCGAAGCTGCAATGATGTCGTTGAGCGTAATTTTTTCCGGATCCTTGATGCTATGGGTAAGCAGGGAAGTGGAACCAGCCTTAATCTTCTCTTTGAACATATTGGTGAGTGCCCAGCCGGCCGCCTCCGTTTCAAGGCAACCCTTTTTGCCGCATTGGCAAATAACTTCATTGTCAAACAAAGGCATATGACCGAACTCCCCGCTGTAACCAGATTTACCATAGTAGAGCTGACTGTTAATCATAATGCCCAAGCCAATGCCATAGTCAATGTTGAGAAACAGCACATCCTTTTCATCTTTCACTACGCCGGCATGAAATTCACCATAGGCCATGGCATTGGAGTCATTTTCCAGGAAAACCCTTAGGCCCAACTGCTCCTCGATGATTTTGCTGAGCGGATCTTCCTGAAAATAAAAAAAGCTATAACTATAACCTGTAGCATAATTAACCCGGCCCGATAGGTTGATGCCGATACTTAAAATCTTGTCTTTGCTAATGGATAGTGCCTTGATGAAATTGGAGATCAACAAACAAAGCCGTTGCAGTGATGCCTTATCGTTACTTAACAGGTATGGCACATTTTCCTGAGATTTCATCAGGTTCTTCTGAAAATCCGTGAGTCCAATATTAATGTAATTGTGCTTTACATCAATACCCAGGAAGTAGCCGGAATCTGGCGTTATACCGAAAATATTAGGTTTTCTTCCTCCTGTAGAGTCAATCTTGCCATGGTCTTTGACTATGCCATCTTCCATCAGCTCATTGATCATCGCAGTGACCTTTGGAGCACTTAATCCCAGTTCTTTGCTTAAATCTGAAATGGTGGCGTTC
>JBGSXH010000205.1:0-5687 GCA_041751515.1 Cyclobacteriaceae bacterium
ATCCGTCAGGTGGCTCAGGGCAATTACCGCGCCCTGAGTGCCACTGGATATTCCTACCATAGCACATTTCTTACCTTTAAAGCTGCCGGGATAGGCAAGTCCATCCAGAAATGCTTTCAGTACGCCAGGGAAAGAGCCATTGTATTCCGGCACAATAAATACAAATTTATCGGCACTACTTATCCTTTCGTTGAATTTGTTAAATTCCGTATTCGTACCTGTATGCTCATAAAGGGCACTGAATACAAAGTCTTTAGGTAACTCTCCTAAATCTATAATCTGATTTTCTACGTTCTGGTCATTGAGTAAATTTTGATATAACTCTGCCACTTTTTTGGACAAAGCATTTGTTCGGTTGGTGCCTACTATGATAGCGATCATGAAATTTGGTTTAGATTTGATATACGAATATCATAAAACATTCCGAGAATTAATAAAATGTCTTACTTTCGCTATGTTGCTGAATTTTCTTGGCGTATCAACATTTTGTGTACCAACAATTGTTTAGATGGCTTAAGGGAAAATCTTTCAGATATTTAGGAAAATAAGATTGCATGCGCGTTTCCCTTGTAAGTATATATTGTTTTTTTCTGCTGACATCGGTTGCTGCTCAAGCTTTACAAAAGCCTTGGTCGGCAACATCCCAAAAATTCACGCCTGAAACCTATCTGCTATCCGATACATTGGGTGTTGGTATTGTGCAGCTTGTCCCTCAAGCTAGTAGCGAAGCCTTTAAACTTGTACATAGAGATGGGCAGCTGGAAATTGTCTGGAGTAGTCATTTGCGTTTACAGGAAGATGAGAAACCCTTGCTGCTACAGGTGCTCAGTAAAGCTGTTTATATTTGGTGTAAGCAAACGGATCACAGCAAGCTGCATATCAACTTATACAAATTTGATCGGAGGTCAGGTAAAATCATTGAAGACCGTCAAACGTTAAACACGTATGAGGTAAATACTGCCCGTGAAGGCGCCGCATGGATGAATTTCCATCAATATGTTTTAAGCAGTGCCAAAAAATCCACTGTAAGTCGCTGGCCTGCGCAATTGGAGTTTACAGTTTCTCCTGATAAGCAGCATGTTTTGTGGACGGTGCCAGACTTTTCGCAAAATATCATCAATGCTTGGCAATACCATTCGGCTACTAACCGCAGCTTATCGCTTCAATTTACGATTGCAGCACCTTACTGGCACGTGGAAAATGTGATAGACAACGCTGGCAACGCATACCATGTCATGGCGAGCAAAGAAGGAAGCATTGGTATAGCAATGGCAGTAGGGGCGGGCACCAGCTTTATTCGTCTCCCGGCGTCCAGTATTTTTCGGCGCAGCTTTAGGACTGAGGTATTGGAGGATGAGCAAGTCCGGCTGTATTTTTTGGCAGAAGCAAACAACGAACTAAAAGGCATCGGTCAGGCTGATTTCAATTTTGGCACAGTTCGGCTGGAGCGCATCCGTTATCTCGATATCGAAACGCTAAATATTTCTGACGATTGGCGGCTACGTCCCTACGAAATTGCAGGAATTCACAATTCGGAATTTAACCATACTTTTGTGTTGCTGGAGTCTAGGAATTATCTTGCCCAAGGGGAGGCGTACGACCTTTATGCGCAACAAGCCTCCGCAAAATTTCGGGAGCGATATGCACAAATTACAACCGGACCTTATGTACTGCTTAAAATCAATAGCAAATTTAACTTAGACTGGCTGATGAAAGTTGAAGACAAATCGACACAGATTGCTTACTTTGGGTTGAATCATACAGGAGTGCAGCTCAATGTTGTTGAAAATAAGTACATTGAACTGCTCAATACTGATACTAATAACCAACTTAGTCGTAAACAAATTGACTATTATTCCGGTAAGGTACTGAACAATGATGTTCCTGTAAAAGGAGGCATTTGGCTAAGGCCATATACGCAATGGTTATCCGACAATAGCCTTGTGCTAATTTCCGAGCAAAGTAAAAACCATTTTACCATTCAGAAGCTCAGTCGCTGATTTTGAACAAATAGATTTTAAAACATCACATAATGATAGAAAAAGTTAAAGAAGCCTGCCAGTACATTCATAAACATACTGATGTAAAGCCAGCATACGGCGTCATCCTTGGAACAGGTTTGGGTGCTTTGGTAGATCAGATTGATATTATCGATACCATCGACTACCAGGATATTCCTAACTTTCCAGTGAGTACTGTGGAGAGTCATTCAGGCAGATTAATCTTTGGAGCGCTCGGCGGAAAGCCCGTAGTAACTATGCAGGGACGCTTTCATTATTATGAAGGATATTCCATGCAGGAGGTGACCTTTCCTGTACGGGTGATGAAGCAGTTGGGCATAGAAAAACTGTTCATCAGCAATGCTGCTGGCGGACTAAATCCTGAGTACGGCATCAGCGATTTAATGTTAATTGAAGACCATCTTGACCTGCTACCAGAGAACCCTTTAAGGGGTAAAAATGTGGATGAGATGGGTTTGCGTTTCCCGGATATGAGTGAGCCATACGATTTCAATATGCTGGAACAGGCCACGACTATTGCGAATAAGTATAATATCACCTGCCATAAAGGGGTTTATGCGGCTGTGCAAGGACCTAATCTTGAAACCAGAGCAGAATATAAATATCTACGCACCATCGGTGCTGATGCAGTGGGAATGTCTACAGTACCTGAGAATATTATTGCCAGACACATGAATTTACCCTGTTTTGCAATTTCTGTTATTACCGACCAGTGTTCACCAGAAAATATCAAAAAAGTGACAGTGGAAGAAGTCATTGCCGCTGCCAGGGACGCTGAGCCCGGGATGACAAAAATTATTCATGAGTTAATTTCTATGCAATAAAGTAGTAGCTATAATCACAAAAAGCATTCATAATCGATGAATGCTTTTTGTGATTATCTTTTAAGCATGATTTTTCCGCTGCCCTGCTGAGTGGTGATGAGCTCTACTGGTTCCTGATAGTAATAAACGGGTCCATTCCTTTTTATGATTACCCGAAGCAAATCGGTAGCAAGCACATGCATTTCGCTATAGCCATCATTGGTAATAATCGCTTCTTTAGCCACGAGACCATCAGCTACTAACTTACCACGGGTGTGATAATAGCCTGCTGACAGTTTATCCGTAGTGCCGGATAACAAGATGTCCCCGTCGCCATTGGAAACAATCGCACACTGTTCATTTTCTATGTGAAGCTGAATATTGCCTGTAGCCTGTGTGGAGTTAACGGATATTGCTGCAAACGCAAGCAATCCTGAGCTGATATTCCCATAGCCCTGATGATCAATGTTTTGAAGGTTAGGAACGGTAAGTGTGAGCTGTAAATTCTCTGCACTTCGAAGCCAATGGCATCGGTTATCGTCATAAAGTTTTAATGTGCCTTCCTCGATTTCAAAGCGCACATTGCCTATGAGGTTTTTACCTCCTTCTACCTGAAGACCGGGACTTGGTCCTGAGAGGATGTGGAGGTGCAAGCCATCATTGAGCGAAACGCCTGTGATGGCGGGTAGGTCATGTTGCAAAGTCTGAATAGCCCCCCTGCCTTTCATACAGGGGCCTCCTTCATCATTTAAGCATGAGTTAAGTAATAGTATTAGTGCAAGGGGAAGGATGGCATGTAATAGCTTTAAAGAGATTATTTTCATATCGTTCCTCCTGTTTATAGCCTTATGCCAATACCCCATTCCACCAGATCTGCCCTGCCAAAATGCGCCTTCATCTGTGTCGCCACAAATAATTTGGAGTTGAGATAATATTTCAAACCATAGCGCTGATAAATATCTGGGTGGTTACCTCCTTTTTTGTAAAGATAATAGCCCATTTGGGTAAGGATGCTAAAATTGCTGAATTGCAATTCGTGGCCAGCTATCAAACCAATACGCCTGAAGTCTGTTCCTGCTGTTTCCGGCGTGTTTTCCAGATTGTGCTGGTAAGCACGATTGTAAAAACCATCCATACCCAGGTTCAAACTGCTTTTCCTGCCTACCTGCACTGCTGCATAGGAGGATACATTCACAAAACCCAATGGACTGTTTTCGCTGTTTTCCACACCTTTCACACCACCACCAACGAAGGTATGCCAATGCACAGCACCAGATTTAGTGAACTCAGAACTGATATCACTGCTATATTCGGGCCTAACGTTTGTTAAATGATGTCTAAAGCCTAAACTGTACTGCACTATATTGATGCCGCTGTTCGGGAGCTTTAGTCCACCATTAGAAAAGTGCGTCAGCCGAACGGCAGGGAGTACAGACCAACTTTCTGAAATATTAAATTCGTAAGCTAGTTGGGTTTGTAAACCAAAAGAAATGGCACTACTGATAGCGATATTTCTATTATTAGTTTCCGGATCGTAGGGGTGGTTTGCGTAGCCGAGCCCGGTACCCAGCCGAAAGGTGATTTGTTGCCGCTCACTACGCAGCAAATAGAAGTCAATGAATGCCAGGGCACTGATCATCTCCCCGAGAATGGGCTCATCAAGATCATAATAGGTCAGTGAGAAACCAATGTCCGGGTAGTTATACAGAATTTGCCAGTCTTTCTCTCCGTAAGTATGGCGGATTATACTACTTTCTATACTCCAGGGCCTTCCTTGTACCAGGTGGCCCATTCGGTCAGAATGCCTTAAAATGAAACCTCTGGCAGCATTTAGCTGTAAACTATAGCTGTTGTGGATTGCTTCGGAATCAGGAGTTTGTGCAAATCCCTTGAAATTGACAGCAAAAAGACTGATTATTGCAAAACTATATATATAATACAACTGGCTGAACTTCATATCTTATAGGCCACAAAGATACTAAAAAAGACCCTGATTATGGAAATACAAAATAAAGTAGCAATTGTTACCGGTGTAAGTAAAGGAATTGGTCTTGCCACCGTGCAAATCTTATTGGAGAAAGGCATGAAAGTGGCTGGATGGGGAAGAACTGCCCCGGATATTGATGACGAGAATTTTACATTTTATGAAACAGATGTAAGGGACTTTAAATCTGTAGAGAAAAGCTTTAAGGCCACTACAGCGGCACTGGGTGATACCATAGCTGTGCTCGTTAACAATGCAGGGCTAGGCTATGCAGGCCCGATTGATGAAATGCCTTTAGAAGAATGGCATCAAATGTATGAAACCAATGTCAATGGGGTTTTTTACTGCAGTCGACTTGTCATTGCTGGCATGAAGGAAGCTGATGAAGGACATATCTTCAATATTGCTTCAATTGCCGGTACGACAGGTATTGAGAATATGGCCGGTTATTGCGGTTCAAAGCATGCTGTTCGTGGCATTTCTCATAGCATGTACAAAGAGTTGAGAAATTTTGGAATCAAAGTGACCGCTATTTACCCTGGTTCTGTCAAGACCAATTTCTTCGACGATATAGATGGTGTGGAAGCCAATGACAATATGATGCGTCCGGAAGACATAGCGCTTACAATGGTGCAGGCCTTGGAAAGTCATCCGAACTTTCATCATGTAGACATTGAGTTACGTCCTTTGCGACCCAAAGGCAAACAATAATATTAGCCTAAAGCAAACGTTAGCCAAAATAGTGTTCGTCCATACGCAAGGTTTTATCAAATAATATGTCAGTAGAGGTTCAGGGACTAAGTAAAATTTATGGTCATCAAAAAGCTGTGAACAACATTAGTTTTTCAGCGTCCCCGGGGGACATTCTGGGGTTTTTAG
>JBGSXH010000206.1:0-2679 GCA_041751515.1 Cyclobacteriaceae bacterium
AGTCATTATGCGAAAGCTTTCGAAACGTGGAGAAAAAATCATCTGCCATCAGTGTTGAATTTTTCATCTTACTATTCAGCACTTTTCTTCCAACTTTATTGACAAGACCAGGAAAATTAGCAGCAATTACCTGCTGCCATCCCGGTTTGGGGATTTTAGCATTGATGGTATTTCCTTCGTGAAGTTGAAGATACGCGCTAAATTCATTTCTGAAATGAGGTCTGGAGCGCTTCCGGATTTCATTGAAAAAAGTCGTGAAATACGGATGATAACCCGCTAGAATCTCATCTGCTCCCTGCCCATCCAATAATACGGTTACGCCCTTCTTTTTTGCCAATTCATAAACTTGATATTGAACCAAGATGCTTGCTGAACCGAAGGGTTCTTCCTGATGATGGCAAATTTTATTAAAAACACTTTCCAAATCATCCATTTCGCTGTACACCTCGTGAGAGGTAATTCGCGTTTTTTCACTGACTTTCTGAATAAAATATCCTTCGTCTTTATGGAAATTTTTGAATCTAGCCGAAAAGGTGTTTTGAATCGATTCAGGATGATCCTTTAAAAGGTGATCAATTACACACACCACCAAAGAGCTATCTATTCCTCCTGAAAGGCTCGAGCCTACCAATACATCAGATCGAAGTCTTCTTTTTACCGATTCGATAAAGAGTTCACGAAACCGCTCTTTTGCTTCCCCCATTACAAATGAGTTTTTTTGAGCTTTCGGATTGATATGCCAATACTTTTTGATGGTAAACTTGCCCTCTTTCCAAGTCAGATAATTTGCGGGTGCAAGTTTTCTCACCCCTTTAAAAAAAGTCTGACCTAGATCCGAATGATTTTCCAACAAATCAAAATGCAGGTAATTGAAAATCATCTCAGAATCGGGATTTTTATTTACACCTACAGCCCAAAACTCCTTCATTTCCGAAGCAAAGTAAAAAGCACCTTCGAATTGAGTAAAGAAAAATGGTTTTTCTCCGAATCGGTCCCGGGCGCAAAAGACTTCACCGGTGTAGTTGTCATAAACCGCAAAGGCAAACATTCCGTCCAAATCCTGTAGGCAATTTTCCTTTTTCAGATCATAAAGGGCCAAGAGAACTTCTGTGTCCGAGCTGCTTCGAAAAGAATAGCCGCGTTTCTCGAGGTCGGCTTTGATCTCGAGGTAATTATAAATTTCACCGTTGAAGGTTAGCGTATATCTATCTAGGTAATGCATGGGTTGGGCACCTGATTCAGACAAGTCTAATATCGACAGCCGACGATGTCCAAAGCCTACTCTACCATCTTCACTTATCCAATGACCCGATCCATCGGGACCACGATGGATAATGGAATCGGTCATTTTCACGAGTTTTTCCTTGTTAATGAGGTTCGGGTTTTCAGAAAGAATTCCTGCTATTCCACACATATTTAGGTAATTAGATTTTTAATGATGTTTAATTAGTATGTTATATAGATCAGGACGCACCAGATAAACCCATTGTATACAGTTTATGATTATTTAATAAGATGTAATTATTTAAACAATTGAGATTTGCTTTTTACAGCCACCATAAAAAGTCTACATGCCCTTATTCGCCTATTAAAAAGTGCATTCAGCCTACCTAGTTAAGAACAAGGTTAACTTTATCTTTTATCGTTTTTCTAACAAGAGTCACCTCGTCATTTTTAATAAGCCCAAGAAAATTAAAACTCCACATTGTAAAGATAATCAATAGAAAACACAACAAATAATACCACCAACCTGAGGAGTAATATAATTTCACCAAGAGCATCAATCCTGTAGACAATACTATAACTAATCCTATTTTGATCCAATTATGTGGAACAGGATAAAATTTTTGAGATAATATCATATAAATTAAAAACACCAGACCCTGACCCAACATAGTCGCTAATCCTGCACCTGTAAAACCCATTATAGGAATTAAAATATAATTCAGCGAAGCATTTACCAATGCCCCAAAGATGTTTATCCACAAAACATAAGAAGTTTTCTTTGCCAAGAAAATTCCAGGGGCAAAAATATACATTTGGCCCAACAGAATTGATGGGATAAGATATATTATCACTTTGTAGGCATCATAAAAAGCGGGCTGGGTGAATAAAGCGAGAATATCGTGTACAAAAAGGTTGATTCCCAAGAAAAACAAAATACAAAAAGCTAAAAACAACCTAAATATCCGCGATAGCTGAAATGGCGTGTCAGGTTGCGAATGGTAAGTGTAAACTAAAGGTGTCAAAGCTGCCTGAAATCCTACCATTACAATCGATCCGATGCTCGCAAGTCTGAAACCGATTCCATATAATCCTACTTCTTCCAGAGTTAGGAAGTAATTTATCATGATTCTGTCGACATATCCACTGATCCATATAGCTATGCCTGCAGGAACCAAAGGAGCAGAAAAGAAAAGCATAGAATATAAAGTGCGACTGCTGAGTTTGAGTTTAATGGAATTCCTTAATTGCCAACATCCTATTAAGAATGCAATAAGGCTTCCGATAACCATTCCAACCAATAAGCCTTCGAGTCCATAATTCAAAAAATACGCTAACCAAATGCTTGAAACGGCAGTGGACAAAGTGAAAATTAAACTTAAAAATGAATAAGCTTTACTTCTAAGTTCCCACCTCAATTGGTTCTGAACAAAATACATCAACCCATTGAAAAAA
>JBGSXH010000207.1:0-2683 GCA_041751515.1 Cyclobacteriaceae bacterium
CCCGATTGCTTTGGCCAGCACATAATAGTAATGTAAATATTGTCGCTTTGTTTTACAAATCGGACTTCGTATTTGTTGATCCTCTTTAGCTCGGCACTATTTTAAATACCAGGATCAACAATGATAGTGGAGTGGTTACAAGAGATTTAGTGGCAACTGCTTTTCTTGCAGCTTTAATTTTATGCGGTCAAAGTGAATGTCTTTTATTCTTTATAGGATTTAATTAATTGCAATTTATCACTTAAAACGATCGATTGTAGGCAGATGCCCGTTCATTGCAATAATCAATTAAGGTGTAATCGCAGCCCTATTTACATTTTCAACTCATTGAGATGTTTATTTTACTATTGCTTGTTGGAGATTTGATGCTGAGTTGTAAATAAATTTTCCTATTGCCGTATAGTAAATAATCAAAGGTAATAACCGGCCTCAGTTGGCAACTGAGGCTGAGAAAATCTAAAAACAAATCTACCAGCTTTCCGCTTTCGGTCAAGATTAAAATTGCCTCTCTTCAGTATAGTGTGCATTGATTACTACCTCTTTGAAGATTCCTGATGTAAATGCATGAAGCAATTCTTTAAGATCGACTATTTTCTCTTTTATTTTGATGGCATCATCACAATCACCGACTTTTAGTTTATGGGGAGACTGGTTCAGTATGGTCTCACTGTAAGCAATATCTGCTTCTTCTTCGATGGCCTTTTTTATGGAATCGAATGGTTCCTGAGCGATGAGCTGACGACCGAAAGCATTGTGCATTAATGTAAAGCCCGCTATACCTGTCTGACCTTGGTAGGCCTTGGAAAAACCGCCATCAATGACAATAAGCTTACCATTTGCTTTCACCGGGTTTTCGCCTTTGGTTACGGATACCGGTACGTGACCATTGAGGATCACCGCATCGTTTCTAACTAATCCAAATTCCTCCAGAATCATATTGCAGGTGGCTTCATCGTCTCTATAGGCATAGTAGTGATCCTTTATTTCTTTGTGAAGTTCTGAATCGTGCGTAAAGTAGCGTTCAAAACTAGCCATTTTATCCTTTCCAAATAAGGGCGACTGCGGGCCACTCCATAAGTACCATAGCAGATCGAGCGCATAATGCCTGGCTGGAGAATCTATATTGCCTGCCCTGGCAATGCTTACCTCCTGATCAAAAAAGTCCATTAATGCTTTCCCCTTTTTCTTGCCTTTTCCCAGATCCACATTCTGAAAAAGCCCTTCTTTAGTAAGCGGGATACACCCATGAAAAAGTAAATTTCCGTTGGTGACTTTGTACATGCCCCCCTTGTCAAACAGTAAATCTGCATGTTTCTGTAGCCTGACACTTTTGAGAAATGAAGCTTTGATCTTGCTCATCAACTGTGCTTCTTCATCAGTCAGTTGATAGGGATTTGCAGGATCGATAGTGGGCAGGTAGATGTCTTTAAGCGGATAGGCTTTTCCATCTATAACAATAGTATTCTTATCAAAGACAATTTTATTCAGCAAAAGCCTATCATCCATCTGATATTCCGGCCTTCGTCTGATCAATTGTCCTTCCAGCTTAAACTGAATGATAGAGATTGCTTTATGCATTAAGCTGCTAAGCCATTTTTCTGAATGGTTCTGAAGAACATCCGAAGATAATTTGGGATCAAAAATAGTACTAGTTTCCGACTTGTACTGTGCCAATGCGAATGAAGCCAGTGGCATTAGATGGATGCCATAACCTTTTTCCAACGTGTCGGTGTTGCCATACCTGAGCGAAAGCCTTAACACATTGGCTATACATGCTTCCGAGCCACAGGCCGCTCCCATCCAGACGATGTCGTGATTGCCCCATTGGAAATCTACTGCATGATGAGCCAATAATTCATCCATGATAATTTCTGCGCCCGGACCCCGATCATATACATCACCAATGATATGAATTTTATGCACTGCGAGTATTTGAATGAATTTTGAAAATTCAATGATCAGCGGTTCCGCCTGTTCCGTTTCAATTATACTTGAAATGATATGGTCATAATAATTGTTCTGCTCACCCACCTCCCTGTCGGCAACTAATTCGAGAATAATATCGCCATAGCCAGCGGGAATCAATCTTCTGAGTTTTTTATTGTTATACACTGATGCAAACGACCGGGTGATATAGATCAGTTTTTTTAGTGTTCCCTTGTAGAAATCCTCGAGATCGCTGGCATTACGCTTAATAAGCCCTACTTTTTCGACAGGATAGTAAATGATTGCTGCAAGTCTGTTAATCTCCTGGTTGCTCAGCTCTGCAGCATAAATCTCTTTGATTTTTTGCTTTATGATGCCAGACCCATTCCGCATTAAATGTTGAAAAGCTTCATATTCTCCGTGAATATCGCTGATGAATATCTCGGGACCTTTTGTCAAGCTAAGGATGGAACTTAATCGGACAATTTCCTTTGAGACTTCTATGCGATTGCGATAATGTTTAGAAAGAAGTTTTAAATATTTCGTTTGAGCGCTTGGCATACCTTTCGATAATAATTTTAACTGCAGTCTACTTTAATCAAACGGACGATTGTTGTCGCAAATGTCTGAAATACAGCATTGCATTAAAATAAGTAAATTATAATCGAATTTCACTTCTTTTGCTAACAATACTTCAGTGTTTGAAACTGTTAACATCTTCTTTCAAGAAAGCAAAAGTAATTACTTATTCTAAAAA
>JBGSXH010000208.1:0-9798 GCA_041751515.1 Cyclobacteriaceae bacterium
TCTGACATGAAACTCGAACCGTCGCTTCACTCCTTCAAAAGTAGCAATGCCCTCCTGAATTTGCGTTTTGCTTAAGCCGAGTTCCAGACACACCGCAATGGCGACAATAGCATTTTCAATATTATGAAGCCCTGGCATAGCCATCGCCAATCTGGAAATGGTAATGTCATGTCTTGCATCCACATAGTCAAAAACAAACTTCCCATTTTCGACGATGATATTTTTTGCTCTTACTGGTGATTCTGCGGAGCCGTAATAATGCCTTGCAGCAGCAGCTTCATAGCCATTCAAGTCCTTCTTGGCTTGTTCCTGTATATAAATTTGCCCTTGCGCATTCACCTGACCGGCAAACAACCGATAGCTTTCCTTCATCCGCTCATAATCACCATAGATATCCAGATGGTCCGGATCCAAAGATGTAATGACAGCGATATTCGGAAACAATCGCAGGAAAGACTTATCATATTCATCTGCCTCTACGACCACTATAGCATCGTCCTGGTCCTGATCCTGCAAAAGCAGATTCGTATTATAGTTGGTACTTATGCCCCCTAAAAAGGCCATGCAATTTTTATTGCTATGCTTCAAAAGATGGGCAATCATCGTTGTTGTAGTCGTTTTGCCATGCGTTCCTGCTACGGCAACTGTGAAGTGATCTTTGGTAATCATCCCCAACACTTCAGACCGTTTTTTACAGGCATAGCCAGCCTCACGAAAATGCGCCAGCTGTGGATGTGTACTCGGTACCGCAGGGGTATAAATTACGAGCACCTCTTCCTTTGCAATTTCCTGCAAATCGTTAGGCAATGCTGAAACAGCTTCATCGAAGAAAACTGTAATGTGCTCTTTAACAAGCGCGTCGGTGATGGCTGATCGATTTTTATCGTAGCCAGCCACGGTTGCTCCCTGATGGTGGAACCAACGTGCCAGTGCGCTCATGCCTATGCCGCCAATGCCTATTAAGTATACATTATGTACGTTTCCTGTCTTCACGATTTTATCAGATTTATAACTTCTCTGGCAATGTCTTTGGCAGCATCGGGTTTTGCCATGGCTGCAATATTCTGACTCAATATTGCCTTTTGAGATACATCATTCAATAAGCTGATGGCCCGAGTAATGAGGTTATCCTGCGCATTCGCATCGCTGATCATTAAAGCAGCCCTTCGCTCTACCAGCGATTTGGCATTTTTTGTTTGATGGTCTTCCGCCACATTGGGCGAAGGCACAAATATTACCGGCTTGCCAACAATCGCCAGCTCAGCAATTGACAATGCACCAGCTCGCGATATCACAACATCCGACGCGGCATAAGCCATGTCCATTTCCTTGAGGAATTCGTGAATTTTCACATGTTCCCCAATGTTTTTTGGGGCGCGCTGCATGACATCTTCATAGTAAAATTTTCCCGTTTGCCAGATTACCTGGATATTCTTTTCTACTAATCTTGATACTTCTTTCAAAAGCGTTTCATTGAAGGTACGTGCACCCCCACTTCCCCCGATGATCAGCAATGTAGGCTTGCCTTCTTTCAGGCCAAAGTGCTTTTTGGCTACAGCAACCTCCACGGCTTTCCCTATATTACTTCTTACCGGATTGCCAGTAATGACAATTTTTTTCTTTGGAAAGAACTTGTCCATGCCTTCATGCGCGACACATATTTTTGAAGCCTTTTCTGCCAAAATTTTATTGGTAAGCCCGGCATACGAATTCTGCTCCTGCAGAAGACAAGGAACCCCTGCGCTGGCGGCAACTTTCAATAAAGGGCCACTGGCATAGCCACCAACTCCCACAGCAACATCAGGCTTAAATCTTTTGACAATAGCCCTTGCTTTCCACATGCTGGAGATAAGCTTAAAGGGAAAAGCAAGATTATCCAGCGTCAGTCTTCGCTGTATTCCTGCAATCCATAATCCTTCTATTTCATAACCAGCTTCAGGAACTTTCTGCATTTCCATTTTCCCTTCAGCACCCACAAACAGGATCTCTGCATCAGGATGCTGTTCTCTGATGGCATTAGCAATGGCAATGGCCGGGTAAATATGCCCACCGGTACCTCCTCCGCTAATGATGATCCGATATGGTTGTGCTGTAGCTTTCAATTTATGCTGCTTTTGCTATTTCGTTTCTAAAAATCTTTTTATGAGGATGCCCCTCTTTTTCCACTCTGCTTACACTTAATATGATGCCTAGTGCGATACCAGTGAAGAGTAGGGATGTTCCGCCCATACTTACCAGCGGCAAAGGCAATCCTGTAATCGGCCCGAGCCCAACGGCAACACCCATGTTTACCATGGCCTGAAGGACTAAAGCAAAGCTCAGCCCGGCCGAGAGCAAGCCCCCAAAAGCACGGTCACTTTTAGATACTGCCAGCATTCCCCGGTATAAAAGCGCCAGGTAGAGCAGCAGTATGGTCGCACCCCCCATTAAGCCATACTCTTCGATGATGGTGGCAAAGATAAAATCTGAATATGGATGCGGTAAAAAGTTACGTTGATCACTATTGCCTGGACCCTTTCCTGTCATTCCCCCAGAGGCAATGGCGATGTACGACTGCTCTGCCTGAAAAGGAATTTCATCAGAAGTCATAAAGTTGGTAACTCTGCTTACAGCAGTACCACCACGCTGTCCAATACTGAAGGCCAGCGCTCCTGCCAAGCTGCCGACCAATACAAGCATGACCAGGTATTTTATCGGAACTCTACCAATAAACATCAGCAATAAACAGGTGACTAACAGCAAGGTAGCAGTACTAAAGTTTGTTAGTGCAATTAATAAAATTATTCCTGCACACCATAGTAAAATAGGGATCAATGACTCTTTAAAATTTTCAATATTTTGCTGTCTTCGGGACAGCATGCTGGCCAGGTTGGCAATGAGCGCAAGCTTGGCAAGATCCGAAGGTTGAAATGCCTGATTGATTAAAGGAATGGTAATCCATCGGCTGGCTTCATTGATATTATCACCAAACTTCCAGGTAATGAAAAGCAAGGGCACTGAAATCCAGAGGGCGATGCGCGATAAGCCTGAGTAATATCTATAGTCAATTTTATGGGCGACCCACATGGCCAGTAACGAAAGCCCAACAAGGAAGGAATGCTTTAGCAAATAATGCTCTGTATTTCCAGCCATCATTTTATATGCCAGCGTCCCTGTAGCACTGTATACTACCAATATACTCACGATAGAAAGCGCGAAAACGATAAACCAAATTACCGGATCGCCTTTCAAGTTTTGATCTGTCCAGTCTCTAATCATGGCGTTTTACATTTAATTCGTTTTCAGCAAGTCCCTGCACTGCAAGCCTGAAAGCGTCACCTCTGTGTTCATAGTTTTTGAATAGGTCGAAGCTGGAACAAGCAGGAGATAACAAGACAGTATCTCCAGACTCGGCCACTTTGCTGGCTGCTGTAACAGCTGCTTCCATGTTGTCAAAGCTATTTACCGGTAGCAGGTCTTCAAATGCATCAACCAGTTTACTATTATCTTTCCCCAAACAAATAAGTTGCTTTACATGCTTTTTTGCCAAAGTTCGCAAGGTGGCATAATCGTTACCTTTGTCGATGCCACCAGCAATCCAAATGAGTGGAGTAGTAAAAGCGTCTAGCGCAAATTCGACTGCATTGGTGTTCGTAGCCTTACTGTCATTGATGTACTTGACACCAGCTACTTCTGCTATGTATTCCAGTCTATGTTTAGCGCCTACAAAAGTGGATAAGTGTTCCGCTATTTGCTCTGCGGATACTCCTGCAGCAGCTACAGCACCAATGGCAGCCATCGCGTTCATAGCATTATGTTGTCCTTTCAGGAGCAAATTTGCAAGAGGAATGCTTCCTTTCTGCGCGCCAAGATCATAAGAGAAATAGTCTCCGTTGATGGTAATATTTGCAGTGTGCTGCATCGCAAAATTTACCTTCATCGCATTTTTAGGAAACCTGTTGCGACCATTCATGATGACAGGATCCTCGCCATTAAAAATGATGGTATCCTTCATATTCATATTGGCAAAAAGCTTCAATTTACTATTGATGTATCCCTCCATCTTATAATCGTACCGATCCAGATGATCAGGTGTTATATTTAGCAGCACACCAATATTTGGCCTAAAGTGAAGCATACCATCTATCTGAAAACTGCTTACTTCAACAACATACCAATCTGCAGTATTTTCCAGCACCTGCGCAGCAAAGCTTTTTCCAATATTGCCTGCAAGCGCAGCCTTAATGCCATTCTGCTTTAAAAGGTGCGCAATAAGCAGCGTCGTGGTTGTCTTACCATTGGTTCCTGTAATGGCGATAATCTTAGCCTTGGTATAGCGAAAGCCGAATTCAAGCTCATCAATAACCGGAATATTTCTTTCCAGTGCCTTCTTAATAATAGGCACCGTTTCAGGAATGCCCGGACTTTTAATGATTTCTGTCGAAGATAATATTTCCTCTTCGCTGTGTTTCCCCTCTTCGAACCTGATATTTTTAGCTTGAAATAGTGATTTTCTTTCTGCATCAATGCTCCCCATATCTGAGACAAATACAGCATAGCCTTTTGCTGCTGCCAGCAAGGCTGCTCCTGTACCGCTTTCGCCGGCACCAAGAATACTGATATGTTGTCTGCTGCTTTGCATTATCTAAGTTTCAGGGTCGCTAATGTCATGATGGCCAGTAAAATGCCGATCGTCCAAAAACGCGTTACAATTTTTGATTCGTGTAAATTGGCTTTCTGATAATGGTGATGCAGGGGCGACATTCTGAATATCCTTCTCCCTTCACCGTATTTCTTCTTCGTGTATTTGAAATAGGATACCTGTATAATGACTGATAGATTTTCTATTACAAAAATGCCACACATGACAGGAATCAGCAGTTCCTTGCGAACTATCAATGCCGAAACCGCAATAATACCGCCGATTGATAAACTTCCCGTATCCCCCATAAAAACCTGAGCTGGGTAAGAGTTGTACCACAAGAATCCCACACAAGCGCCTACAAAAGCCGTTAGGAAAATCACGGTTTCCCCTGCATTGGGAATGAACATGATATTCAGGTATTGCGAGAAAATTACGTTACCCGACAAATAGGCAAAAATAGCCAATGTAAGTCCAATAATTGCCGAAGTACCCGCTGCCAACCCATCAATCCCATCGGTTATATTGGCACCGTTTGAAACTGCAGTGACAATAAATATGACAATTAACACATAAATAATCCATGTATATTCCTCCGCTTGCGGACCAAAAGGGCTCAGAAACGCTTTATAGTCGGCTTCATTCCGTTTTACAAATGGGATGGTGGTTTTTGTAGACTTCACATCTTCAAAAACCGGCGTCAACACTTCTTCTGCTTCCTGCTCCATGGTAATAGCTGACTGAAACTCTCTCACCACTACTTCATCATTAAAGTAAAGCACAAGACCCACAATCAAACCAAGACCAACCTGTCCTACCACTTTAAACTTTCCTGCAAGCCCCTCCTTATTCTTGCGAAATACCTTAATATAATCATCAAGAAAACCGATAATTCCCATCCATACTGCTGCGATTAACATTAGCAAAATGTAGATATTATCAAGTCTTGCAAATAGTAGTGTAGGTACTACTATGGCAGCAATAATGATGATGCCTCCCATTGTAGGTGTTCCTTTCTTTTCCGCCTGCCCTTGCAGACCAAGGTCCCGGATTGACTCCCCTACCTGCTTTTTACGCAGGACATTGATAAGCTGCTTACCAAAAGTGATAGTAATCAGCAACGATACGATGGTGGCCATGCCTGCACGAAAGGATATGTACTGGAAAACACCTGCGCCCAGCATATCATATTCGGCATCTAAATAAGAAAAAAGGTAATATAGCATCCGCTGAAAAATTTAATGTTTTGGTTGTTAAAAAATGCTCAGCTGTGCATCAATTGTAACATTTCCATCAGTATTTTTTTATCGTCAAAATCATGTTTAATTCCATTTACTTCCTGATAAGTTTCATGCCCTTTTCCGGCTACCAGAATGATATCTCCTTTTTTGGCCAAAGAACAGGCTGTTTTAATAGCTTCCTTCCTGTCGGTAATGGACAGCACCTTCTTGCTTTGCGTGGTAGCTATTCCCTCTTCCATATCCTTAATAATGCTAAGCGGCGCTTCACTTCTAGGGTTGTCGGAGGTCAAAATAACCTTATCACTCAATTTTGCAGCAATGGAAGCCATTAGCGGTCTTTTTGTTTTATCACGATTGCCACCGCAACCTACCACGGTTATGATCTGCTCATTTCCCTGTCGGACATTGCCTATCGTTTTCAGTACATTTTCCAATGCATCGGGGGTATGGGCATAGTCTACAATTGCCATAATGCCCAGTTCCGGTAAAACCTGTTCAAATCTTCCGGCTGCTGCCTGAAGGCTGGAGAGTTGCGTTAAAACTTCGTCCTGCTTTTCCTCCAGCAACATGGCTACACCATAAGCTGCCAATAAGTTATAGGCATTAAAATCACCTATTAGTTTGAACCAGACCTGCAGATTATCAATCTCCAACTCCAGACCCTGCATGGTATTGGATACCACTTTGCCTTTGAAGTCTGCCATCATATTCAGGGCATAGGTATGCTTGGCTGCCTTGGTATTTTGAAGCATGACATTACCTCTTTTATCATCAATATTGACCAGAGCAAAGGCAGAATCCGGCAAACCGTCAAATAACAGCTTTTTGGCCTTGATGTACTCGTCAAAGCTTGCGTGATAATCCAGGTGGTCGTGGGAAATATTGGAAAACACAGCACCTTTAAAGGATATTCCGGCAACCCTGTTTTGCACAATTGCATGAGAACTTACCTCCATAAAACAATGTGTGCATCCTTTATTCAGCATTTCCTGCAAAAGCTCATTAAGCGTGATAGCATCTGGCGTGGTATGTGTTGCCGGAATCACCTTATCATTGATTTTATTTTCTACCGTAGACAGTAAACCTACCTGATAGCCAAGTTTTCGAAAGAGCTGATGCAGTAGGGTGACCGTTGTTGTTTTTCCATTGGTACCCGTAATACCTACCAGCGCCAATTGTTTTGAAGGGTGTTCATAGTAATTGGCTGCCATAATACCCATGGCTTCCGTGCTATTTTTGACCACAATATAGGCCACCTCTTCGGACCTATCCTGAGGCAAAACCTCGCACACGACTGATTTTGCACCCTTTTTCACTGCCTCGGCTATGAAATCATGGCCATCTGCCTGCACGCCCTTCACTGCTATGAATGCAGTCCCATCCTGGACTTTTCTGGAATCGAAAGCCAAATTGGCGACCGCTGTTTCCATGTTCCCTGAGGAGGAAATCAATGGCACTTTGTATAATATGTCCTTTAATGCTTTCATTAGCTAAGTTTGATGCTTATGTGGCTACCTCTCGACACTTTACTTCCGGCAGGTTGCGATTGTGATGACACACGACCTTTACCAGTATATTCTACTTTCAATCCTTTATTCTCTAACAGATAGATGGCATCTCTCAAGGTCATCCCCTTCACATCCGGTATGGCGTCACTTTGCGATTTGCGAGGTTGCCATTCAATGGCATTGGACTTGCGATCTGCAGATACCCACTCCTCCATTTCTGGCGCATTGTGATTTGAGATGCCAAATGTATTGCACAGCATTCTCAAATCTTCATAAAACCCGGTCTGGATTAGCGGAAAAACCCCGTTATCTACCTGAAATTCTGTAGGCAACGGACTATGCATTTCCAAATCCCTGGCATAAATTTTATCGGCAATTTGCTTAAATACCGGAGCTGCCATATCTCCCCCATATTGCCTGAACCCCTTGGGCTTATTAATGATGACAATACAGCTATACTTGGGCTTATCGGCGGGAAAATACCCGGCAAAGGAAGTATAGTACTCTCTGGAATAACCTCTTCCTTCTGCGTTGAGACTTTGCGCAGTACCCGTTTTCCCTGCAATTTTATAGTAGCTGTCTTTGATGTTGCTGGCAGTTCCGTGATCCACCACACCTTCCAGCATTGACTGTACCTTCAATAGGGTCTCTTCAGAGCAAATCTTAGGATTGAGCACTTTGGCAGTGAACTGCTCCTGAGTTTTCCCCGCATTCAATGTTCTGCGTACAATGATGGGTTGTATAAGCTTTCCATTATTGGCCACCGCATTATAATAAGCCAGGGTCTGCAATGGTGTTAACTTCACTTCATAACCGATGGACATCCAGGGTAAAGTAGTGCCACTCCAGGTAGGATCATCCGGCCTCTTTATAACCGGCATGCCTTCTCCGACCATCTGAAAGCCCAGCGGCTGCCCAATACCCATGGAATGGAGATAATCCACAAACCGCTGCGGCTTGAGTCCAAAGCGTTCATCTACCAATTTTGAAATGGCAATATTGGATGACTTTTCAAAAGCCTCCTGCACGGTAATCATACCATAGCCTCCCGGCTTATGGTCTGTCATATTAGCGTTATAAAATTTATGCTTACCATTCCCGGCATCAATGCTATCTGTAGGTTCTATGCCGCCGTCTTCGAGTAGTGCAATCATAGAAGCCAGCTTAAATGTGGAACCTGGCTCTGTTGCACCCTGACTGGCCACTGCATAGTTGTAGGTTTCTCCATATACACCTTTTCTACTTCGGCTCAGGTTGCTAATAGCTTTAATTTCTCCGGTCGCCACTTCCATGACGATCACACTGCCATATTCTGCATCGTTCTCAACAAGCGCCTTGAGCAAGGCAGACTCAGAAACATCCTGCAAATTAATATCAATTGTAGTTTCGATGTCATTCCCATGAGAAGGCCTTACTTCGCTGGCATCATATACCGGTTTCCAGTTGCCCCCGGCCATTTTTTGATAAAGTGCTTTTCCATCAGTACCGGATAACTCATCATTGAAGCTAAATTCCAAACCACGGCTATGACCATTTTCATTGATAAAGCCTATGGTTCGAAAACCAAGCCTGGAGAATGGATGTATGCGTTTGTCTACTTTTTCAAATACCACACCACCACGCAATCTTCCTTCACGGAAAAGCGGCCAGTTTTGCATTTTTTTCTTATCCTGATAGTTAATTAATCCGGCATTTAGCAAAACGTACTGCTTTTTCTGCATCCGTGCATTATTTATTCTTCTCTTATACTCTGAAGTCGGCCGGTCTTTGAAGTGATCTGAAAGCAAAAATGCCAGCGAATCGATTGAGCGCTTATAGGTCTCTTCTGAAGCTATGGATGGATCAAGCGCCAGTTTAAAGTAGGGTACCGACGTCGCCATTAAGCTACCATTATCAGAATAAATATTTCCGCGAGTAGCTTTTACTTCACGGAATTGTAAGCCAATATCTTCAGCCATCTGCACCCATTTGGCACCTTCTACCATCTGGATATTGACTATCCGGGCCATAATTGCTACAGCAAACAAGGCGACAAATAAAAATGCCAGCCTCACACGTAATAATATGGACTTCTTGATATTCACTATTCCTTATCAATCAAAATTTTAAATGGTGGCCTGGAACTCTCCTGAAGCCCTAATATCTCTACACTTTTGGCTACTTCCGACTGCTTGCTGGCGTACATATAATCTGCCTTTAAAGTCGTGTAGTCAGTTCTTAAATCTTCTACTTCTCGTTGAAGCAAATCTATTCTCCTGATATTTTTCTCTCCGTAATGGCTGTTGCCGATATAAAAAAGCATCACCACAGCGACGAATAAAATGTATGGAAAAAACTGCACCGGCACACCCTTTTCAAAGACCAGGTCTACACCGAGTTTTTTATCCAAAAAAGCAAACAACGAACTCCTTCGCTTTTGCCTTGCCTG
>JBGSXH010000209.1:0-2262 GCA_041751515.1 Cyclobacteriaceae bacterium
TGCCTCTTTTCTGAAGTGTTTCTACGATATCGTCTTTCATGTAATTAATAGCTGGACAGCCACTGAAAGTAGGGGTGAGCCCAATGGTCACTTCACTCTCTGTACTGACATCTACGGAGGTAATAACACCAAGCTCTACCAGGCTAATTCCCGGTATTTCAGGGTCTTTTACCTCCTCTAAATATTGCCATATATCGTCGTTGGAAATAGTCATTGTATAGTTTTACCAGTCTGCTGATGGATCCAGTTTAAATACTTCAGACATTTCGTCCAATAGCGGCTGTAAATGTTCTGTATGCTTACCTAATCTTCCACCATAAACTGGATCGATGGTATTCCAATCAGGCAGAGTAAGTGCAGTAGTTCCAATAATCTCTACCACCTTTTCCTGCCATAGTAATGCTAATGCGGCCTCTCCGGCAAAAATACCCTCTTTGATAATTGCTTCTTCATGAGGAGATTTTTCGAATATCCCCAATGCATAAGGCAACGCTTCATCAAGACTGGCTTGAAGTCTACTGATGCTTTCATCATTTGCATTGCCCAGCTGCTGAATATAAGTACTGGCATGCATAATATGATACCTGATTTCCCCCTTAAATTTCACAGCAATTTCCGACAGTGGCTCATAACTGCTCTCGGAAAGTAGTTCGAAACGGATCATATCGGCAAGGTCATAAAGAAAATGGCGCATCAAACTAAAATTATACTCACCTGCAGGCAATTCTACGAGCTGGCAGTTATGAAACTGCGGTGCATTCCGCATAAAAGCAACAGCATCAGGCTCTCCTTCACCCAATTCATGCAAATGCTGGTAAAGCGCATGACACTGTCCAATTTTATCCTGTGCCATTGAGCTAAAGGCAATATCTTCCTCCAAAATAGGGCCCATGCCGGTCCACTCAGAGTTTCGATGTCCAAGGATGAGCATATCATCTGCCATTTTATAAAGCAATTCTTTTATAGCAATTGTGCTCATGATAATTGGTTATTTTGATCTTTAAATGCTTTAATTTTATCTGCACCCTTATAAGCCATGACTTCACGATGTCCCTTGAGTGGGAGCGTACTCCAGATGTCCTTGAAATCGTCCTCGATTTTCAGAAAATCATCTTTCGCGATGATCCATGCATTTAACACAGGTTTCCCGTCATTGAGTGTGGATTTTGCGATTGCCAGAGCGCTTTCATGATCGGCAGCCGTAACGGTACCAGCGTGAAAATGCTGCTTTCCTCGCTTATACAAATGAAAAATCTCATAAGCGGTGTCACCCTCCTTCGATGTAATCACATCCAGGGCATCATACACTGATTGCTTATTATCGGTAAATCTGGTTTCCAAAACTTTACGGGTAGAGCAAACCCACATACCAAAACAAGTCCCTCTTCTGCTAAATTGTTCTTTTGCATATAAAAACGCCATATCATCATTTGGCGCATGGACAATGCCTACATCTTCAAACGGTTTTCCTTCCTTCTTTTCAAGGAAAACCTGGTATGTTTCGAATTGATTTTCAGAATAAGTTTTCTGAGCATCTGTATGTGTAGATATTTGCAATCGATTGACGCGAGGGTCCAGTGATACTAATTCCATAGATAAACTTTTAGGCTAAAGGCTGCACATATTGCGCCTCAGGATTTAATAGCGCTTTTCTTACCCAACGGCCTCTTTCTTCCGCTGTTCTTCGAACGGCAAGTCGTTCCTTATTGCAAGGGCCATCGCCATTGATTACTCTCTTGAATTCTTCCCAATCTGGTTCGGTATATAACCATTGATTTGTAGTTTCATCCTTTCTCAAATCTGCATCTGGCACAGTAAGGCCAAGCTCCCAGATTTTCGGGACATACATATCCAGGAATTGCTGTCTACAGTCGTCATTGGTGGCCATTTTAACTTTCCACTTCATCAGAATCTCGGTATGAACCGAAACTTTGTCAGGCGGTCCGAAAAAGTGCATCATTGGAGGCCACCACCTATTCAGCGCTTCCTGCACCATTTTTCTCTGGACGGCAGAGCCGGTAGCCAGGTGGATCACTGAATGGTGTCCATATTTTAGGTGAAATGACTCTTCAGCACAAATACGTTCGAGCGCACGGCAATAGGGTCCGTAGCTGCCCTTCGAATTGGCTAGCTGGTTGACAATCGCGCCTGCATCTACCAGCCAGCTGATAATGGTTGAATCTGCCCAAGTGAGTGCGGGGTAATTGAATATATTGGAATACTTAGATTTTCCTGTAATGAGGTCGTCTAGCATTTGCTCTC
>JBGSXH010000210.1:0-2178 GCA_041751515.1 Cyclobacteriaceae bacterium
TGGCATAATCCTTACGGGACGTTCAATAACATCAAAAAAACCGTTTTGAGCAAATGTTGAATCATGTACTATCAGCACAAAAAGTAAAGCTAATAGTAAGCTGGGAGCAGGATTTATTTTCACAGCATTTGAAAATTGGAGACCATGGTTGACAAACTGAAAAAATACGCAAAGTGTAAGCAATGTTTGCTATGTAATATAATAACAAAAATTACATTTAAAAAAAATAAAAAAAGGATCGTAACTTACGACCCTTTTTTTGGAATATTATGATTACTCACGTTTAATAATACGCTGTACTTTCGAGTAATTTTTATTTCTTACTCTTATGAAATAACTGCCATCAGCAATTGTCTCCATATCGATCATTTGAGTCACTTTTCTTTCAGTCTTGTTGACTTCAATAGAGCGCAGTACTCTTCCTTTGTAGTCCAGCAAATCAACGGTTAAAGAACCTATATAAGCATCTTCCACATCTATGTAAATCACTGATGTCGTTGGATTCGGATATACTAACAGTCGATTGTCTGAAAGCTCAGGCACACTCGTTACATTTTCACCTACCGTCACGGTGAAGGTTCGCGAATTCGTTGCCCTATCGTCACTTCCTTCTATAGTAATTTCAGCAGATCCTACTTGCTCTGTAGCAGTAACTTGAAGATAATAGGTATTCCCTCTTCTAGTTATGGAAAGATTTTCGTCTGTAATAATTGTAGCATCGGAGGAACTAGCCGAGACACTCAGCTCTCCAACAACCCTGCCCTGAGTACTTAACCTTACTTCTTTACTTGTACCCGGTTCCAGGACGATATTTTGATATTCATCAAAACTAAAGTCAACATCTTCTTCCAATACCGTTAAGACAAAAGTTGCTGTCGCTGTATTGTTTTCCGATTGGCCATCATTCGCTGTCACGGTAAATGTTGCTTCTCCCGATGCGCCTGGTACAGACTCAATCGTCACTCTACCGGTCTCTGCATCTATGGTGACTGTCGCAAAATCTACACTAGTTGGTGAGATGGAATAAGTTACCACCTGATCCTGCTCATCTGCTGGCACCTCCCCTGGAATAGCCTCTACGTAAACTGGTCCGTCAAAATCCTTAAGTAGCACTATGTCCTCGCTCATATCAAACAATGGCGGACTATTGACTGGCATCACGATAATTCGGAAAGATATATTGCCGGAGCTAACCTGGTCGCTTTTCCTGATCAGTTCAAACGTCACCCTTGCTTCACCATTTGCAAATTGTGCTGTTGTGAAAGTCAAAGTTCCGTTATTAGAGTTAATCGCTGGCTGTACTTGAAACAGTGCTTCGTTGGTATTGGCCACAATTCTAAATTCAAGATTATCAGCACCTGAGTTATCACCACTTGAAATATTGGTAGCCCAACCGTTAAATGTTCTTGGAGCGGTACCTTCATTCACCTGCAAATCTGAACCTTTTGTAAAGCTTGGAATAGAGGCATCTCCCGCAACCACAATGGTAAAAGCCTGCGAATCTGAACCAAAGTCATTAGTAGCCCTTACTACAACTTCCTGTTCACCCTGTTGACCTTCCGCAACTGTCCAGGTGATTTTACCATTTTCATCGATGGTCATACCTTCAGGCCCTTCTACCAATGTGTAAGTGACAGGCGTTTCGCTCGATGTGGTTACCTGATATTCATATGCTGCTCCAATTTCAATCGTCAATTCTGGCTCGGAGGTAATGATCGGCAAATTACCACAGTAATCCTTTTGCTCTAGACCTTTATTGTAAAAATTGCTTACTTCAGCAGCGGTTAAAGCTTTGCCATGGATAGCAACTTCATCTAATGCACCATTAAAGAATGCAACACTTTCTCCAGTGAAGAATCTCAATTTCCCTAAATTTCCGGGTAGTATTGATGAAAATGGCTTATTATATGGGTTATCAAACTCTCCCGCTGTAGCCCCATCGATATATAGTTTAAACTTATTATCAGCAGCATCCTTTATCGCCACAATGTGGTGCCATGCATTGTCTGCTATATTTCTGTTACCAACAAATGTAGCATCTGAACCGGCTCCTGCATCATTATCCCTAAAAGATAAAGCAATTCTACCATCACTGTTGATGCCTAACCAATATAGCATAGCACCAGGACCATTGTCTCTACTGATCATCACCTGATTACCAGAAGGAGCCTCCGCCAC
>JBGSXH010000211.1:0-3478 GCA_041751515.1 Cyclobacteriaceae bacterium
TTAGGCAAATATGTTAATTTCAGAGGGGTACCGTATTCTTTGATAATGTCCATTAAAGGAACATTATTGAAGTGAAGCTCATCATTAACAACTTTAAATTCTTTGGTTGGGAAATCAAAGGTTTGTTCAATAAGATCAATATAACTTCTCATGCTGACGTTGCGTGGTTAAAGGGGGAATTTTGGATGCAATATTGAGATAAATTTACAATCTTTGCAAAATGGAACAAGTAAAAATCATTGAAGTAAAATCAGAAATCGCCGCAGGTACCCGTGGGGCCAGTTTAGGCGTAGATGCTCTTAAAACAGCAAGTCTTGATAAAGGTTCAGACTTTTTCGCCCGTTTTGATGCTGAAGAGGTTGAAAATGAGAACGATTTACTCTTTAATGGTTTCGAATATCCCGATCCTGAATTTTTGCAAGGGGTCTTGACAATGGAAGAGAGAGTTTGTGAAGCAACCTTTCAAACGATAGCAAAAGGAAATTTCCCATTGGTTATTGCCGGTGACCACTCTACTGCAGCAGGCACTATCTGTGGTATAAAAAAAGCACATCCAAATAAAAAATTGGGCGTTATCTGGATCGATGCACATGGCGATTTGCATACGCCCTATACTACGCCCTCAGGCAATATGCATGGCATGCCCCTGGCCATGGTCTGCCAGCTAGACAATCTTGAGAGCAGGGTCAATGAGCCTTCAACACAAACGTTAAGCTACTGGGAACTGCTAAAAACGGTAGGATTAAAAAAGCAAAAAGTAGCGCCTTCAGACCTGGTTTTTATTGCGGTGCGTGATACCGAAAAACCGGAGCAGTTTCTGATGAACAAATATGGGATGAAGAATTTTACGCCTAATGAAATTAAGGCAAAGGGTATTAAGCAGGTGGCTTCAGAAGCGCAGGAGATTTTGTCACATTGCGATATCATATATGTGTCTTTTGATGTGGATTCTATGGATAGCAAAATATCCGAAGGGACTGGTACACCGGTTCCCAATGGTTTGTCAGTCGAAGAAGCCTTAGAACTTAATACCATCCTTATCAAAAACCCTAAAGTTTGTGCATGGGAGATTGTTGAAGTTAACCCGACATTGGATTCTCAAAATTTAATGGCCGAAAATGCATTTGATATCCTGGAAGCAACCGTAGCCGCTTTAGAGAGCAGGGATACGGCAGAGCAGCAAAAACGACCCGAATCTTTAGTTTAGTTAATTTATTATTTAAATAAACGACCGGCTTCACGTCGGTTTTTTTTGGTGTTTATAGCAATGATCCCGCATATGCACTTAATTTTACAGCTGATTACCTACAAAATCTCAGACACCTATGAATATCATCGATATATTAAAGCAAAACATTGCAGCCATTTTAAAGGAGCAGTTTGACATTGACACCGAGGAAATAGCGATTCAAAATACCCGGAAGGAATTCAATGGCGCTTATACATTTGTGGTATTTCCTTACCTGAAAGCTGCCCGCTTGAAGCCTGAAATATTGGCAGCAAAAATTGGTGAGGCTTTGAAGGAAAATGTAGAGGAAGTAAAAGATTTCAATATAGTCAAGGGATTTTTAAATCTGGAAATTGCTGAGTATGCCTGGCTACAGATATTAGAGGATATTAACAAGGAAGCGAATTTTGGTCAGCATCCTGCTCATGGACAGAAAGTGATGGTAGAGTATAGCTCGCCCAACACCAATAAACCGCTCCACCTGGGTCATTTGCGTAATAACTTTCTGGGCTTCTCGGTTTCAGAAATTTTGAAATATGCAGGTTACGATGTCAGAAAAGTAAATCTTGTCAATGATCGGGGTATCCATATCTGTAAGTCTATGCTCGCCTATCAGCGGTATGGGAAGGGCGAGACACCAGAAAAAGCGGGTTTGAAAGGGGACCATCTCATTGGTAAGTATTATGTTCGGTTCGATAAGGAGTATAAGAAGGAAATTAAGACTTTAATGCTTGATGGTTTTGCGGAAGAAGAGGCCACTAAGCAGGCCCCTATTATTTTGGCAGCTCAGGCCATGCTGCAGCAATGGGAGCAAAATGACGAAGAAGTAGTGAATCTTTGGAAGCAAATGAACAGTTGGGTATATGACGGTTTTAACCGCTCTTATGAGCGAATGGGTGTTGACTTCGATCAGTACTTCTATGAATCTCAAACGTATTTACTGGGTAAAGATATAGTAGAAGAAGGACTCGAAAAGGGGGTTTTCTTCAAAAAAGACAATGGGTCAGTTTGGGCAGATTTGAGCCAGGACGGCCTGGACGAAAAGCTGGTGCTCCGTGGTGACGGCACCTCGGTATACATGACGCAGGACCTGGGCACTGCCGATTTGAAATATGAGCATTTTCCATTCAATAAATCCGTTTATGTCGTTGGTAATGAGCAGGATTATCATTTCGAGGTTTTATTTAAGATTTTAGATAAATTAGGAAGACCTTATGCCAAAGGGATGCATCACCTTTCTTATGGTATGGTAGACTTGCCTACAGGCAAAATGAAATCGCGTGAAGGAACAGTGGTAGATGCAGATGATTTGATGGAAGAAATGGTCAAAACTGCTGAAAAGCATACTTTGGAGCTGGGCAAAATCGATGGATTTTCTGCCGCACAGGCCAAAAACTTATATGAGCTGTTAGGTCTGGGAGCGCTGAAATATTTTTTACTTAAAGTAGATCCTAAAAAGAGAATGCTTTTTAATCCTGAAGAATCCATCGAATTTCAAGGGAATACCGGTCCTTTCATTCAATATACACATGCCCGTGTGTCAGCAATCTTACGTAAAGCTGCGCAACTCGATTTGAAGGCAGAAAATATTGTCATCCAAGGAATTTCCGAATTGCATGATGCTGAACAAAAACTCATTCAACTGCTTTCTGAATTTCCTGTAAAAGTGGCAGTTGCTGCACAGGAGTACAGTCCTTCTATCATAGCACAATACGCTTATGATTTAGCCAAAGAGTACAATCGCTTTTATGCTGAACTTTCCGTCTTTAACGAATCAGATCACAAGGCGCGGGGCTTACGGATTGTATTATCGGCAAATGTAGCTAAAACGATTAAAACTGCCATGAGCCTATTGGGTGTTACTGTCCCTGATAGAATGTAAAGTTGATAAATTAAATTTTAGACGATTGAAGAACGATTCTCGGATTCAGGCCTGGCTTATGGCCGCAAGATTAAGAACTTTGCCGCTGGCTTTGTCCAGTATTGCCATGGCAGGTTTTCTGGCAGCGTACTTTGAGGTGTTCAACTGGCCTGTCTTTCTGCTTTGCATTTGCACTACTATTTGCCTGCAGGTA
Source organism: Cyclobacteriaceae bacterium (assembly GCA_041751515.1). Taxonomy (GTDB): domain Bacteria; phylum Bacteroidota; class Bacteroidia; order Cytophagales; family Cyclobacteriaceae; genus JBGSXH01. The sequence continues at coordinate 3,304 of JBGSXH010000211.1, forward strand.
CTATCCAACTTCGCCAATGATTATGGAGACGCCAAGCACGGCGTAGACAGTCTGGACAGAGAAGGGCCCGCAAGAGCAGTGCAGAGCGGGCTGCTCAGCTCGGTTCAAATGAAAAAGGGCATGTACCTGTTTGCAGGTTTATCCTTACTAAGCGGTATCATATTGCTATATATTG
>JBGSXH010000212.1:0-2437 GCA_041751515.1 Cyclobacteriaceae bacterium
TGCGAAATATGCCAATCTGGATATATAATGCTGAGTAAAAGCTTTTTATTATTAATATTGTAGGGTTCTGAAAAGAACCCTATTTTTTTTAAATTTCTGTGCAATGACAACCGTAAGAGATAGAATTACCACACTCATCAATGAAAGCAATTACGTTAGCCGCGACCTTAGCTGGCTGAAGTTCAATTATCGTGTATTGGACCAGGCAAAAAAGGTGGAAAGGACTATTTTCGAAAGGTTGAAGTTTCTTGCTATCACTTCAAGCAACCTGGATGAGTTCTTTATGATTCGCATTGGTAGTTTGTACAATTATATCGACTATGGCAAGGAACGCATCGACTATTCAGGACTCCGTGAAATGCCCTTCCGAAAGAAGCTGCTCACAGAAGCACAAATCTTCTGCAAGGAGCAAAACGCTTTATTCAAAAAGAAATTTACGGCCGAATTTGCTGAGAATGGTATTGTAATCGCTAAAGTGAGTACTTTGGAAGCGCAGGAGCAGGTGATGGTAGATCATTATTTTAAAAAGACGATCCACCCGATGCTTACCCCAATGGTGTATGATAGTTATCATACATTTCCTATTTTAATGAATAAGCTGCTCATTTTCGGGGTAGTAACCAGGAATCCATCTGAGAAAAAAGATCAGAAAAAGCTATCTTTTATTCAAATACCCACAAATCTTCCACGGTTTTATGAAATTGACCGTGAGGAAGAGACTGTTTTTGTGCCTATAGAAGAAGTCATCCGAGAACACATTCACAGGCTTTTTCGCAATATAGAGATCATTGATGTTAATTTATTCAGAATTACCCGAAATGGAGATTTCACGCTGGAGGAAAGTGATGATATTGAAGATAATTTTTTAGAGGAAATCAAACGAAAACTTAAGACACGAAAGACGGGTAGGGTAGTACGCATTGAAGTAGAAAAAAATTATAATAAATGGATGATGCGCCTGCTTAAAGGTAGGTGGGAGTTGGATGACGATAATATTTTTAAAGTCGATGAACATGGTTTGATGGACTATACGGGATTATGGCAAATTGTCAATCACAATAATTTTAAAGACAAAATACCAGCAGCACATCCTGCCGTAATGCCAATCACTTACCCTCAGGATACTACTGAAGATATTTTTGAAGTATTGCGCAACAGAGATATTTTGCTGCACCATCCCTATAACAGTATTGAGCCCGTGCTGGAACTTATCGAAAGAGCAGCGGAAGATCCTGGCGTACTGGCTATTAAATTAACTATCTACAGACTGGCGAGTGAAAGTCGCGTCACTGCAGCTTTGCTAAAAGCTGCAGAAAATGGCAAGCATGTTTCTGTTTTGTTTGAAGTAAAGGCGAGGTTTGATGAGGAAAATAATATTCGTGAAGCCAAGCGACTGCAGCAGGCAGGTTGCTTTGTGATCTACGGCATTAGTAGTTTCAAAACGCACACGAAATTACTGCTGATCGTTCGCAAAGAAAAGTCGAAAGTGACGCGTTATGTGCACATGAGCAGTGGCAATTACAATGAAGATACATCCCGTTTGTATACCGATCTCAGTTTATTGACCACCAATGATACTTATGCGCACGATATTTCAGAGTTCTTTAATGTGATTACCGGGCATAGTTTGCCCCAGGTTTACCAATATTTAATTACTGCTCCAAAAGATATGCGACAGCAGATAATTGAGCATATCAGGAAGGAGGCAGAAAATGCTTCTCAGGGCATACCTTCAGGTATTGTTATCAAAATCAATTCATTGGAAGATAAGTATGTCATTGATGAGCTTTACAATGCCTCTCAGGCAGGAGTAACCATAAAGCTAATTGTAAGAGGTATCTGCTGTTTACGGCCTGGTCGGGTGGGATTGAGCGAAAACATAGCGGTTTATTCTATTGTAGGTGAGTACCTTGAGCATAGCCGAATCTATTATTTTCATAATGCGGGCGAACCAAAACTGTACGGTGGCAGTGCGGACATAATGGTGCGAAGCTTTGAACGCCGGCTCGAATCGCTCTTTCTCATCGTGGATCATGTGTTGATGCAACAGATCATTAACATCTTGCGCTATAACTTAAAAGATAATGTCAATACCTACCTGATGCAGGAAGATGGTTCATATACTAAGAAAGACATTTCTGAAGAAGGAGAGGCGTTCAATATTCATCAGCGGTTTTTTCAAGTTACGATGGAGGATATTATGGCTGCGAAACTATTTTAAACAGTCATAATGCCTTTCTTTTGGTGTAGTTTTTTAAGATTTCTATCGTAGAGCATGTGCATAATGCCATCTTTCAAACCTACATCAGGCACTAAGATGGTCTTTGCTTTTGCTGCTTTCATCACTCCCAGATAAATATCTGAAGCAGGAATTATCACATCTGCTCGGTCCGGATTGAGTTGTAAACGGTTTACCCTGTCTTCAAGAGAAAAGGAG
>JBGSXH010000213.1:0-1659 GCA_041751515.1 Cyclobacteriaceae bacterium
TTTCAGTTGATCGAAATAGAGCTTATAGTCCGTAGGTAAAGCGAAGTCTTTGAATAAGCGACTGTCTTTGCTTAAGTTATTGGTTTCTCCATAGTTAGCATCATGTGTATTAATATAAGCTATACCGTTACCTGCTTTAAGTCCTAAATTGGTGCCATTAATCGTGTTCAACTGATAAACCAGGCCCAGGCTTCTAATCCTTTCTAAAGGGAAAGTCAAGAATGTTTCCGCGTCTACGACATAGCTATCAATGACCATAAGTGCATTATCATGAAAAAGACTTTTTCCATCTTTCTGATAAATTATTTGTATTCCGGGCTTATCACCTGCCGCAACTCGGGCATTTGGTACTGCATTCCTTATAAACTCGGAAAATGATTCAAATTTGACATACTCTTCAGGCTTAAAAACCTGATCGAAGTCCAAAGTCTTTTTAGGCTTTGCGTAATTTCGCGCATAAAAATACTTTAATACATTTCGTTGCGCTATTTTCTCGGCGATAATAGCTTGCTGTGCTGCATTCAGGTAGCCATACTTTGGTGCATAGGCCTGTCTCAACGCGATTGGAAGCACCAGTTTCTTATCAACATTCATATATAAAAATAACTCTTTTTCGAGCTGGTAGGCCCCTGGTCTTTGCCAATGCAAAATTCCCGAAACATTTAATAGTTCTTTTAGTGATATATCTGGATGTTGTGCAATAAGGGCAGTTATTTGAGGATGCACATAGCTATTTTCCATTGTAGTTTTTGAGTCGTTATCGCGCAAAGAGAGGAAAGTATTCAGTCTCCGACCAGCAGTGTTTTTGACTTCTACTGTGCGTTTCTTCCTCGGCACTATTTTATCGAAAGTTAAAGTGACAGCACTTTCTGACGGAAGCTCCAAATAAATGACCTGATCGTTTAAAACCTTGTTATTGTCCTTATCTACTATTTCAAGCAAATAAAAGCCGGAATGAGTAGCTTTAAATGCAATGGAAAACTCATACTTGTCCAACTTCAGCTCATTTAAAACAGAATCGACATATACATCAAAAGACTTCAGTCGTAACAAATGATGCTCCGGCTGTATATCTCCTGCTATTTTCACATTCAGTTGTCCTTCATTAAAATTCCAGTTGTCGATTTTAGGTTTTTTGCCTATGGAAGGTAATTTAAACTCTTTGGCGAAATCGCCATTCCCAAAAACAAGATAGTATTCAGTACCTGCTGAAAAGTTATAGGAAAAGGTATGAAAATAATCACCTTCATTGAGATCAAATCGTGCTATTCTTTCCCTTTCAGTAGCCAAATAAACCTCATTAATTCCCTCTGCCAGCATCGCTGGTGGAAAGTTCATTAGCATAGAGAAATGCTGCAAACCCTCATGTAGCGTTCCTCCTTCCGGGAAAATTTCGATGCTAAGATCGTCGATTGTTTTCTGAGTACTAATTGCTGTACCATTATTTAAAGTAATATATCTAACGGCCAGCTGATCCGGGTTTGTGGTAATGGAATGTCTGGTATAGGCCACTATTGCATAGGCGCCTTCCGGCAATGATGAGGAAAATTGAATATCTCCCTGGGCAGTGTTATCCTTAACAATCAATTTTTGCTGTATCACTTCTTTGCCATCAACATCAATGACCGATACATACGCCACCTGGCTGGGGACCTTTTT
>JBGSXH010000214.1:0-3390 GCA_041751515.1 Cyclobacteriaceae bacterium
GCTATGCAATACCTAAGGGAAAGGGAGTTGGATATGTTGATTAAAAGTCTAAAACAGCCCGTATTGGGCATCTGTATAGGACTGCAATTGATGTGCAGCCATTCAGAAGAAGGGGATACGGAATGTCTAGGAATCTTTGATCTGGAAGTCAAGAAATTTCCGGCAAAGGGTAAAATTCCACATATGGGTTGGAATACTATTGATGTGACCGAGCACCGGCTATTTGAAGGGCTTTCTCAAGAAGCGTATTTGTATTATGTACATTCGTATTATGCCAATGTAGGTGCATCTACCATTGCCCATACCGATTACCTGCTCCCGTTTAGTGCGGTGGTCGAAAAAGATAATTTTACCGCCATTCAGGCGCATCCTGAGAAAAGCGGACTGGACGGAGAAGTAATTTTAAGAAATTTTTTAAAGTACTAAGATGATTAATATTATACCTGCCATCGACATCATAGCCGGACAATGTGTGCGGCTCACCCAGGGCGATTATGAGCAGAAAAAGGTCTACAACGAAGATCCACTGGCAATGGCCCGGGAGTTTGAGGCTGCGGGCATTAAAAACCTGCACCTGGTAGATTTGGACGGTGCCAAAGCCCAGGATGTCGTCAACCTGCCTGTGCTGGAGCGCATTGTGCTGGAAACCAGTTTGAAGGTAGATTTTGGTGGTGGCGTCAAGACGGATGAAGCCATTCAAAAAGTGTTCAAAGCCGGAGCTTTTCAGGTGACAGGGGGCAGTATTGCAGTCAAATCGCCGGAGACTTTCAGCCGCTGGCTGGGAAAATATGGCCCGGAAAGGCTTATTTTGGGAGCAGATGTGAAAAATGGCAAAGTCGCCATCAATGGCTGGCAGGAAGAAAGCACACTGGAGTTGACGGCTTTTCTTGAAGATTACGTTGAAAAAGGTGTCAGGTATGTGATCTGTACTGATGTCAGTAAAGACGGTATGCTGGAAGGTCCTGCGGTGGCGCTTTATAAGGATATTATCCGTCAGTTCCCCGACTTAAAGCTGATCGCCAGTGGAGGCGTGAGCAATATGGAGGATATCAAAATACTTTCAGAGGAGGGTTTGTATGGCGTTATCGTCGGCAAGGCCATTTACGAAGGACGCATTACCTTAGAAGAAATTAACCAAATGATCGGCTGATTATGTTGACGAAAAGAATCATCCCCTGCCTGGATGTGAAAGATGGCAGAACAGTAAAAGGTGTCAATTTTGTTGACCTGCGCGACGCAGGTGACCCGGTAGCCCTTGCCCGCGCCTACGCCATGCATGGAGCAGACGAACTTGTATTTCTTGATATTACCGCCACGGTGGAAAAGAGAAAGACACTGGTCGAATTAGTGCGGCATGTTGCGGCCGAGGTAAATATACCTTTTACAGTTGGTGGTGGCATCAGCAGTATTGAAGACGTGTCTGCTATGCTCAATGCAGGTGCAGACAAGGTTGCAGTCAACAGCGCAGCAGTGAGAAATCCCGGCCTTATAGACGAACTTGCGGCTGTATTTGGCAGCCAATGCATCGTAGTAGCGATCGATTCCAGGTTTACGGAAAACGAGCATATTGTCCACACGCATGGAGGGCGGACGCCAACAGCACTCAAAACTATTCCCTGGGCGCACGAAGTGCAAGACCGTGGCGCCGGAGAAATATTATTGACCTCGATGGATCATGATGGTACCAAGCAGGGCTTTGCCAATGAGCTGAATGCCATCATTTCCGGTAGTCTGCATATTCCCGTGATCGCTAGTGGCGGTGCAGGAAACATGGCACACTTTGCCGATGCATTTGGCCCCGGTAAAGCAGATGCAGCTTTGGCTGCCAGTATATTTCACTTTAACGAAATCAGCATTCCGGAATTAAAGCAATATCTGCATGCGCAAAATATACCTATGCGCATGAGCCTGGAGCTCGTGAAAGAGCAGAAGGCGGGATCGAATGTTATCGATCAATGAGTTGCCTGAGCTTATCGCACAAGTGACAAAGCTGTATGAAGCACAAAAGTACAATACATAATTACTATCATTTTTAATTCTTTTGAAAGCACAGCAGCCTGCGGACTGTTTGCTACACAATTAACAAAGCATGCAAAATATACAATTCGATATCGATCAGATTAATTTTGATAAATCTGCCGGTCTAGTACCCGCCATCATTCAGGATGCTTTCACGCAGAAAGTGTTAATGCTAGGCTATATGGACAAAGCGGCGTTGATCAAGACACTAAGTGGCAATAATGTTACCTTTTTCAGCCGCTCCAAAAACAGGCTTTGGACCAAAGGAGAGACCTCCGGCAATTTCCTCCGGATGGTCGATATAAAAGTAGATTGTGACAATGACACCCTGCTCATCCAGGCCCAACCGCAGGGGCCTGCCTGCCATACTGGTGCCGATACTTGCTTCAAGGAAGACAATAAAAGCAATGTTTTCTTCCTGGAAAAGCTGAAAACTACCATTCGCGACAGGCACCTTAATCCATCCGATAGCTCCTATACCAGCAGCCTTTTCGCCAAAGGCATCAACAAAGTAGCCCAAAAAGTAGGGGAGGAAGCTGTAGAGGTTGTCATAGAAGCTAAAGACGATAACGAGGAGCTGTTCAAAAACGAAACTGCAGATCTGCTTTACCATCTACTGGTATTAATAGAAGCCAAAAACGTCGAGCTAAATGATGTTGTAAAAGTGCTGCAGGAAAGGCATTCTTAGCGTGATGAGTGATGAGATATGAATTATAAATCATGAGTTTCTTTTATAAGCGATTAGTCCCTGGTACCAACCTTGGGCTATTTTTTTGAAATCGAGGACAAGACGAGCGTAATTTCTTTTTTTAGTATAGGAATATCATGCGTCAAAATCTGCCAGATAAGCTTATCATCGATGCCGAAGTATTGATGCACTAGGAGATTTCGTAACCCAATAATTTATCTCCATTTGATTTCTGGAAATTCATCTCGCTTGATTTCAATAAGGTGTTTGTGCAAGCCAATGCATGCTAGTGCGTAATTAAATGATTTGCCTTTCAATACAGATTTCTTTCATTCACAAGTCATCCACACTCTGTTCAAAACTCGTCACTCAAACAATATGGCAATTTTATTTCAAAATATGATTTTTTATTAAAATCCCTTTAGTTATTATTGTCTTGGTATACATTTTTTGATAAAAATCAGAATGATTTGTAAAAATGCAATTTTTGGAGCTTTAAGCCTAGCCCTATTTATCACAGCCTGCATTTCTGAATTCGAGCCAAAAGGCCTCGATCTGACTCCCCAACAGTACGTTGTGAATGGCTTACTATACGAAGACAGTGTGGCGCGTATTTACATTAGTCAAACAAATTTGTACCATACTACAGGCAATGATGCTTTCATTGATGATGCTGAAGTCAA
>JBGSXH010000215.1:0-4719 GCA_041751515.1 Cyclobacteriaceae bacterium
TGGTACTAGCAAAATACGTGTTGGCGCGGGAAAAGGCAGTCAGATAATCTTTAGCAATAAATTCACTGACCCACTCAAGGGCAGCTTCGGCATCCATAGCTTTTGCAGTAGACTCTAAAAGCACCTGCTCTTCCTCATCCAGACCATGATAGTGGAATATGACAGACTTAAGTAAGAGAAGGGCTCTTTTTTCTTCCTGGCTCATGCGCTAAAATTTCCTACAAATATAGCCATTCTCTTTGCTTTATGAATTTATCCTGGAAGGATGTTTACAAATTATTATTTTCATAGGCTCTTCTTAATTAATATTGCCTAGCACTGCTTAATCTTCATTGAAAGCGGCAAATAGATCAGCGGCAATCTTATCAGCCAGAAGTCTACCCGAGGAGGTAAGGTAGAGTTTGTTATCATTCATTAGCAAAAAACCATTCTCAATGAGCTTTTCAATATAGGGCCGCTTTAACTGGAGTAATGGATAAGCATAGCGGTCTTCCAGCACTTGAAGATCGGTACCCCAGGTTGTTCTCAGGCTGGTAAGAATATACTCATTGGCCTGATCCTCTCTGCTAAGTTTATCAATAACGGCTGGGATTTCACCGTTGCTGATGGCCCTCGTGTATTTGGCATTTTGGGCAATATTATGTTGCCTGCTGATTCCGTTATAGGAATGTGCAGAGGGTCCAATACCCAGGTAAGGGACCTGTTGCCAGTAATGGCTGTTGTGTACTGCCTGGCATCCAGGTTTGCAGAAGTTACTGATTTCGTACTGCTCATAGCCAGCCTGTATAAGGGATTCCAGCAACATCTCAAATTGTGTGGCTGCAAACTCTTCTGTTACCTCCCTTATTTTACCTTTCTTCAGCCATTGACCGAACACAGTTTTTTCTTCAATAGTAAGGCAGTAGGCAGAGATGTGGGGCGGATCATAAGCAAGCATTTTTTTAAGATCATTGGCCCAAATGGAATGATCATCTGCAGGAATACCGTAAATAAGATCCACTGAATAATTGTTAAACCCCGCAGCCTTTACCCATGTAAGTACTTGAGAAGATTCTACTGCATTATGCGCACGGTTCATGCTTTGCAGCAATTTTTCATCGAAAGATTGAATACCTATGCTTAGTCGGTTAATACCTGATTGCATAAGTGCTTCCAGATATGAAGGCGATAAATCGTCCGGATTGGCCTCCAGAGTAATTTCAGGAGACTGAACTACTGAATATCGCTGATGAATATGTTGAATAATTTTGTAAATTTCATCAGCGTTGAGCAGGGAGGGCGTGCCTCCTCCGAAGTAGATACTTTGTATCTGAGCCTTGCCAAGATAGTCATGCTGAAGTGTAAGTTCATGGCAGATTGCGTCAATCATTGGTGCTTTTTGTTGCAAGCTGGTGCTAAAATGAAAATCGCAATAAAAACATGCTTGCTTGCAAAAGGGGATATGTAGGTAAATGCCGGCCAAAATGTTATTTTTGAAAATTAAAGATACTGATTTATATACAATTAGCTCAGTTGTGCGTCTGTTTGCTTTCAAGATCATACTACTCACCTTGGTACTCATAAGTCCAAACGTCAATGCCCAATGGAATGTGAAATTCCAGGGCAGTAGTAATGATATGTCCATTTTAAATAAATACTATTTTGATAAGTCACCTAATGATTCATTGCAATTATTTCAGGCGCTGGGCCAGTTACAATTACTTATTCAGGAAGACGGTTACCTTACAGCAAGCTTTGAGGAGGTGGTATTAGACAGCACCACTGCTTCGATAACATTTTTTCTGGGCGAGCAGTATGAATGGGCTTATCTAAGTCCGGGCAATCTCGAAGAGGCTATATTGAACTATACAGGTTTTAAGCATCGATTTTACTATCACAAGCCTTTTCGTTATCAGGAGGTGAGCCGATTGATGTCGAAAGTATTGGATTATGCTGAAGAAAGTGGTTATCCTTTTGCAAAAATAGGGTTAGACTCTATTCGTATTATGGGCAATGCTATTGGAGCTGCTCTGCATTTTGAGCCCGGGCCCATGATCACATTCGATTCCATTCAGATGCACGGAGAGAGCAAAACCAAGTCATCGTTCTTATCGGCGTATTTAAGGATGAGCCCTGGAGAGCATTATAACGAACAGAAGGTAACCCAGGCAATTCACAGGCTTAATGCACTAAATTACCTGCGCGTAGAATCGCCACCCTACCTGAGTTTTCAAAACGAAGAAGCCACCATGCATTTGACCCTTGCAGACAAACCTATCAATAGAATTGATGGTATAGTAGGGATTTTGCCTAATGAAGGAGTGGAGGACAGAATATTGCTCACAGGCCAGTTTCAGCTTGCCTTGCATAATTTATTCGGGACAGGAAAGAGCATTACAGCAGATTGGCAACGGTTAAACTATCTATCCCAAAGTATGGATGTAGCCTATTTTCATCCAAATATTTTGCGCTCTCCAGTGAATATTCAAACTAGTTTTGGCCTGTTGAAGGAGGATACAACGTTTATCAACAGGGAAATACATTTTGAATTAAGCACAAGATATGGTGCTTTTAATACTTTCAGGCTTTTTACGGAGTATAAAACCGCTGGACTGCTATCTACTTCCCAATACGCTAATGCTACAGTACTTCCAGATTTTGCCGATTTTCGGCTGAATCTTTATGGGATTGGTTATCAATGGGCGAAGCTGGATGAGGCAATCTTGCCCAGTAAAGGGCTGCAGTTTGACATTAGTGCAGCAATCGGAAACAAACGCATACTCATCAACCCCGGCATACCAGAAGCGTTGTACGATGGCCTTGCCGAAAGCGTGCTGCAATTTCAGGGTGAGGCTTTTCTTGCTCATTATCATAGAATAGGCAAGCGTTTGGTGCTGTATCAAAAAACGAGCACAGGAATATTAAATAGTGATCAATTATTTTTTAATGATTTGTTCCGTTTGGGAGGCTTTAACACGCTCAGAGGGTTTAACGAAAATTTCTTTTTTGCAGATACCTATGCGATGAGCAATCTTGAGCTTCGCAGTTTTTTGGACGGTAATAGTTATGTGTTTGCATTTTATGATCAGGCATATATACGGTATAAATTGGACCAGGCAAAGTTTGAAGGAACTCCCGCTGGCATAGGGGCGGGTATAAGTTTATTTACTGATGCAGGGATATTTAATGTTATTTATGCCATCGGAAATAGCGCCGGACAGCAGTTTGACCCCAATTTTTCGAAGATACATTTTGGCTATACGAGTACGTTTTAAAATGAGTATGGCTTTGTTTAGTACTTTCGATTCTTATAAATTGCCGGGGATTTAGTTACCATTAGCATGTTAGATATAATTTTATCATTCTTATGGGCATTTCTGATTGCAATTTTTGCGGTTCCTTCCATCATAGATGTATCGCATAGAAAGAAGCTTTTTGATACGCCCAATCATCGCACCGTTCATATGATGTTGACTCCCCGATTGGGCGGTTTGGCGATATTTGCGGGAATGATGTCTGGGGTTACCATCTTTGGGGAAATTACCAATGGCGTTCAACAATTGCTGGCAGGTTGTCTGATTATCTTTTTTATTGGTGTGAAGGACGATGTGGTGACTGTTTCTGTAGTCAAGAAATTTTTCGTTCAGGTCCTGGGTGCTGGTATTATCATGTTCATTGGCGATGTCCGAATCAGTAGTTTTCAAGGGTTATTTGGTATTTATGACCTGGACATCGGCCTTAGTTATGCATTTACATTTTTGGCCATTATTGGCATAACCAATGCTATTAATTTAATAGACGGTTTAGATGGACTTGCGGGAAGCATTGTATTCATTATTTCAGTCACATTCGGCATTTTCTTTTTTGACCCGTTGCCATCTTATGCTTTTGTAGCTTTCAGCCTTGCCGGTGCTACGCTTGGTTTTCTAAGATACAATTTTCACAAAGCCACCATATTTATGGGAGACACAGGGTCACTGGTGTGCGGCTTTATAGTTTCCATAATGGCTATTCAGTTTATCGAGATGCAAAGCGTCGAAGCCTCCCCGGGAATAGCATTAGGAATTCTTGTACTGCCGATTTTCGATACCCTCAGAGTTTTTTCCATCAGAATCCTAAATGGGCGGTCGCCATTCTATCCTGATAAAAATCATATACACCACAGGTTGGTGGCCATGAATATGTCGCATTTACAGGCGGTTTGTACCTTGATAGTTTTCAATATTTTTGTAATCATAATAGTTGTCTCTTTTGCATATTATGGTACACTCAGCTTGATAATCGGCCTTTTAGTACTAGCTTTGGTGCTCAATATTTTATTGAGTGTTCTTGGTAAAAAGAATTTTCATGACAAGTCTGCGGCTTAGATTCTGCTTTCTCCTGCTTATCTTTTGTACAGTATTTTTTTCAGGGTTCCGGGCATTAGCTCAGGAGAAGGAAGCATATGTCATTAAAGATTTGACAGCTGATTTTCTGGTATTTGATGAGGGCACAAATGAATTTGTGCCATACCTGCCCAGGGTGGCGCCCGAAACGGCTCTAATGGGTTTTTTGCTGGATACAGAGGCGTACAGGAGCTATTCATTGCACATGACGTTACAGCCGAATGCCGCTTTGTTCATTGAAAATGCTGTTGTCGCTTTGAGCGATGTCTCCCAGACAGCACTTTATCTGGATATTGATAGTCTTGCCCGGGTTTATAATAGGGATTCTCTGTTTTTAACCATCTATCATCCGGGG
>JBGSXH010000216.1:0-6889 GCA_041751515.1 Cyclobacteriaceae bacterium
GCTATGCAAAGCAATCCTTCACTATTGCTGAGGATGACGAGGGTAAGCCTATGGAGGTGAGCCTGAAGTCTCGTACTTATGAGCTTGACGGGGTAGATGTTTTTGCCTTTCGCACTGAAAAGGAGGCAAAGCAGCACCTAATGGGTATGGAACTACCGGAGAGCAATAAATTTGAGCATGTCAAAAATGTTGAGCGTATCTACGATCCCGGTTCGGGTGGGGTGGCAATCTCTGGACCTTTATCATTTGCCTATAATAAATTTTCTAAAAGCGCTAAGAGTTATCAAAAATACTTAAAGGCGAAGGAAAATTACGATAACGAATATAAGGTGCGGGTACAACTCGATGAGGCACTCGTAAAACGAATCACAGGGATCGACAATGAAGAGGAGCTGGAAGCCTTCCTTAACTATTGCGACGAAGGTAATCGATTCGGAAATCCGGAAAATGAATATGATGTCATCGTGGCAGTGCAACGTTGCTATAAGACTTTTGTGGCAAGCAGGGGTTGATTGTTAGTAATCTAAAGAACCTATTCCAATCATTTTTTTCAGTCTATTATAATGCGAGTTTCGTTAGTACTGTTTTGAGATTGTCCGCCACATGCTTTTCAGTATCCAGCTGTATTAATCCTTTTACTTCTTCAGGGGTTTGATAGGCTGCTGCCAGCTTTTCAAAATCTTCCAATCGCGCATCAGAAACGATTTTTTTGCTTTCTCTGGCAGCCAGCCGCTGTTGGATTAGCCCATCAGCAGCGCAGGTTTCTACAAAATAATAGACCTGACCATCGAGGGCATTCAGGAACTTTTTGCGTTGCTTTCTATTGCCAAAGGTGGCATCCAAAACTACGGAATGCCCGTTATGCAGCGAAGCTAATCCATCACGAAGCATTTTATTATAAGTAGCCTCGGTGTTTTCCTCGCTGTAGAGCGTTGTTTGAGCTGCCTCTCCACTTCGTTCATAGAGATCCTCTGCATGCGACTCTTTTCTGATAACATCGCTATTAATATGTTTTATGCACAAAGCTGTAGCAAGTGCATTGGCAATAGTGGTTTTTCCGGTACCGATTCGTCCACCGACAATGAAGGCAACTGCCTCATCTTTGATCAGCAGGTAGCGCAAGGCCAATTGGAGATAGCGTTTTACGTTTTTGGCGAGCTGTGGTCGCTTATCGCCTGTGGTCGTTTGCTTGAGCTGCAATAAGTCCACTTTGGCCCTGACCATGGCACGGTAACTTTTATAATAGTGAATGACACTCAAAAGATCATCATCTTCCATTAATGCAGCCATTTCTTTTATGATATAACGGGAGAACTGAGGATGGCCATGAAAGTCAAAATCCATGGCCAAAAAAGCCAGGTCTGCTGCAACATCACTATACCGATACCGATCGCTGAACTCGAGGCAATCGAAAATATTGATCTGCCCGTTTTGGATATGAATATGATCTAAATGAAGATCGCCATGACAATCTTTTATTTTCTGCTGTGCAATCCGCTGCTCAAAGACCTGGGGTTCGTTCAAGTACTGATGATACGAGAAAATGGCAATAAGGTCGATGTGATGTTCAGAGAGGCCCTCCATTTCTGCATACTCAATATTTGTGCGTAAAGATTCAAAATTGTCGTCCGCATTTTGTCTCAGGTTTTCAGTTTTTGCATAGGCTGCAATTTCCGGAGTTTGGGTCTGCTGCTGATAGAACGTTTGCAACTTTTTGAGTATCAGAAAGATCATTTTCTCATCCACCTTGCCGTCGGTCAAAAGTTGAGGCAGGAAATAGCCATCTTCCATCATCTTCATCTTGAGAGCATAGTCAACAATAGATGCATGTTGACTACTGTGAAAGTCGAATGTTCCTGAATGATGGAAAATGGGCACTATTTCTAAATAAATGCCATCGCTGAGCCGACTGTTTAAATCCAATTCCCGCTTACAATTGGCCTTTCTGTCTGCCAGTTGCCTGAAATCCATGAAACCCAGGTCAACCTGCTTCTTTACTTTGTACACAAACGGGGGTACCAAAGCAACGATTGATGCATGGGTATGGATGATTTTTATCGGCCCGGTATTGAAGTTGTAACTTTCCGGATTTTGCAGGAAAGCGATTAACTGCTTCTCGTTATTTTGCGCAGACTTCATAGGGCTCATTCGAGATGATGGTACTCCATTTCATGCTTTTGCTCCAACGCTTCCTTCAGCTTCGGTCCGGGTTGATCAATTTGCTGAGTGGAAAGTTTAATCTCACCCTGCTCCTGATGACAAAGGATATTGCAGTGCCAGTCTTCGGATTTCTCAGGATAGTCTTCACGATAATGCGCTCCTCTAGACTCTTCCCTCATTAAAGCTGACTTTAAAATGGCTTCCGAACAAAAAATGAGGTTGCGCAAATTCAAAGCACATTCGAGTGATTTTGATGGATTGTCTCCCGATCTCACGCGTTGTTGTCTTTCTTTAAGGGCATTCAATTTATCTAAACCATCCATCAACAGCTTTTCAGTGCGCACAATACCGGCACATTTCCACATGAGCTTTTGAAGACTCAGGATAATATCTTCCGTATGCTCATCTCCTTTAGCATAAATAAACGAAGTCAATTCCTGCTGGTATTGTATAATTTGTTCCTCATCCAGCGAGACAAAATCTTGCTTTTCCATACTATTGGCCAGATAATTTCCACATATTTTTCCTAAAACAATGGTTTCTAAAAGAGAATTACCACCCAGGCGATTTGCCCCGTGCATGCCTGCAGTTACTTCGCCAATAGCATAAAGGTTTTTCAGGCTGGTTTTTCCGGTTTCAAAATCGGTTTTGATGCCTCCCATAGCATAGTGTGCTGTGGGACTAACTTCCATCGGTTCGCTGCTGATGTTTATATCCAGCTCTTTAAATCTACTGTAAATATTGGGTAGCCGTTCTTTTATAAATGCTGCTTCTTTATGTGAGATATCGAGGTAAACCCCATCATTTTCCGTACCTCTGCCTTCCTGAATTTCCTGATAAATGGCCCGTGCTACAACATCGCGTGCATCCAGCTCCATGTGTTTGGGGGAGTATTTTTCCATGAATCGCTCTTTGTGGGCATTAAGCAATCTGCCCCCTTCGCCACGGGTGGCTTCGGTTACTAAAGTGCCTTTGAAATGCTCAGGTTGTACCATGCCTGTTGGATGAAATTGTACTAGTTCCATGTCCTGTAGCACAGCGCCAGCCCGGTAGGCCAAAGCTGCTCCATCACCGGTATTTTCGTCAGGTCGGGAGGAATGCCTGATGTAAGCCGCCGTATGGCCACCAGCAGCTAAAACAACCGCTTTGGCATGAAAAACGGTGTGCTCTCCGCTATCCATATCAAAGCCAAAGGCACCTGTCACTGCACCGTTATGGGTCAATAACTCGCTGATGTACATATTCTGACGGAAAGGAATATTCAGTGCTTTGGCTTTAGCAACCAGCGTGTCAAGGATAGCCTTTCCTGTATGGTCGCCAACAAAACAAGTGCGTCTGAAAGATTGTGCCCCGAAGTAACGCTGGTTTATTTTACCATCCTCTGTAGTATTGAAGTCACAGCCCCAGGATTGCAGCTGTTCTACTTCTGCTGTCGCACCATGGCAGATTTTCTCGACGGCAGCCGGGTCATTCAGAAAATGACCCTCTCTCAATGTATCTGCTGCATGTATTTGCCAGCTGTCTTCCGGGTCAAGATTTCCAAAACTGGCATTGATGCCGCCTGCGGCTTTTATAGTATGTGCATCCCCATGTTTTCTTTTGCCAAGCACCAGGACATTGATGTCTTTATTGGCAAGCTCAATGGCGGCACGCAAGCCTGCTGCACCGGCTCCAATGATCAATACATCTGTCGAATTTTTTTCAGGTTTTGTTGTAATAGACATATGCTTCCATATTATAGTTGCGGTATGTCTTCATAACTGCTTAATCCTAAGGGTGTTTAAGTCAAAAAATACAAACCGATTATTTTCTATGTTATCCTCGTTTTATCATAATGCAATTTAAAGGATAAGATATACAGGAATGTGCTCCGTATATCTCTAATGCTTAACCTAAGCACAAAGTGGTCTTTACGTCCACCTAATCTTTCATATATAG
This sequence comes from Cyclobacteriaceae bacterium, assembly GCA_041751515.1. Classification (GTDB taxonomy): domain Bacteria; phylum Bacteroidota; class Bacteroidia; order Cytophagales; family Cyclobacteriaceae; genus JBGSXH01. The sequence continues at coordinate 4,099 of JBGSXH010000216.1, forward strand.
CTTTGTATCAACCTAAAACAAAATACTTTGATATGGAAAATGCTACTATGAAATTGAATGGGGTAGGCTGGAAAACAGTATTATTACTTCTTTTTTGCTGCCATTTAACGGCTTTGGCCCAAGAAACTGTAAAGGGAACTGTTCGCGATGATTCAGGTGCCGGAATGCCCGGAGTAAATGTTCTCATCCTGGGCTCTGCGATTGGTACAGTCACAAATGTGGATGGAAATTATGTACTCGATATTGGTAGTCGAAATGCTGCTAGTGACACGATTTTATTCAGTTTTATCGGTTATCAACCTACGCGAGTTCCCATTAGAAACCGCAGCAATATCAATGTCATTTTAGAAGAAGATCAAAAAGTCCTGGACGAGGTGGTTGTGACTGCATTGGGGATTGAGCGCGAACAAAAGGCGCTGGGTTATGCTACACAGACGATTGATAGCGAAAGCATCAATAAGGCACGGCCCAATAATTTTGTCAATGCGCTGAGTGGTAAAGTGGCAGGACTTAATTTGATCTCGCCAGGTGCTGGTCCGCTCAATTCTGTTCGTGTTTCTTTAAGAGGGGACAATTCTTTAAATCCGAATGGCAATGATGCATTGGTTGTGCTGGATGGCATTCCCATGAATAGCGGAATGACCAGCTCCGGCGTCAATAACGCCTATGGTGCAGGATCAGGAAATGATGTGCCAGTAGATTTTGGTAATGGCATAGCTGATATCAACCCGGATGATATCGAGAGCATAACAGTACTAAAAGGGGCAAGTGCTACTGCACTCTATGGGACACGTGCCGCTAATGGTGCTTTAATTATAACGACGAAGTCTGGCAAAAGAAACAAAGGTATTGGCATTACTGTCAATACCAATGTCAGCGTCAATGATGTCCTCAACTGGCCGGACCGGCAATACGAATACGGTCAGGGCACAGGAAATGCATTTAACGATGACGGAGAATTATATTATTCCTATGGGGCCTCTGAAGACGGGGCGAGTACAGGCGGTACCAGTAGTGCTTATGGGCCAAGGTTCGACGGACAAATGTATTATCAGTATGACCCGGAGGTACAAGGGCAATCGCCGGAAAGAAGATTATGGAGACCTTATAAAGACAATGTAGAAGGCTTTTGGCGCACAGGCTCTACCATTACAAACAATGTAGCACTAGAGGGCGGCAATGATAAGAGCTCAGTCCGCGCTTCAATTACCCATTCCAAAAATGAATGGATTATGCCCAATACCGGTTTTGAAAGAATGGCGGCTGCCTTAAGCCTGAACCATAACGTCTCGGATAAATTGAACATTTCAGCCAAGGTAAACTTCACCAACAGAACTAGTGATAACCTGCCAGCAACGGGTTACAATAATCAGTCTATTGCTTATTTCATGATTTTCCAAAATCCGAGCATTGACCTCGAGTGGTACAGGCCGCGTTGGCAGGAAGGCATGGAGCAAATTGCGCAGTTACGGCCATTCAGTGGCTTTATAGACAATCCTTTCGTGATTGCCCATGAAATGACCAATACTGTTAATAACAATACGACAGTAGGGAATATGTCGGCTGTCTACAAGTTTTCAGATAAAGTAGATTTGTTGGTACGTTCTGGTATAGCCATGAGTCAGGAAGAGCGTGAGCAGGTCAGGCCATTCGGTAGTGCTAACTTTCAGAATGGCTATTTCAGACAGCAGCAAGTGGCGAATTTTGAAATCAACTCCGATTTTCTCTTAAGCTACCGTGATCGACTATCGGAGAAAATTGAACTCAGCACCTCTTTGGGTGGCAATATTATGAACCGTCGATATCGAAGAATCGATGGCATTGCCGATGAACTGATTATCCCCGGCGAATACAAGCTGGCCAATGCGCGCAACAATCCGATGCTTTTTACCAATAATTGGAACAGATCAATTCACAGTTTATATGCTTTGTCTACCATTTCTTTTGACGAAAAGGTTTTTGTCGATATCACTGGACGAAACGACTGGTCCAGTACTTTGCCTAGAGAGAATAATTCTTTCTTTTATCCTTCAATAAGCTCTAGCCTTGTGCTTTCCGAGATATTCGATCTTCCAAGGGTAGTGTCATTTGCAAAATTAAGAGTATCAGCAGCTGAAGTAGGAAATGATACAGATGCTTACAGGACAAGAAGATACTATACGCAAAGTGACTTCCCTGGCTCAGGGATGATGCCTACAGTATTGCACAATGAAAATTTTGAACCGGAAATTACTACCAATCACGAGATAGGTCTTGAGTACATGTTGTTTGGCCGACGCATTGGCATGGATTTAACTTTTTACAGAACATTGACCAGAAATCAGATTCTGGATGTACCTGTAGATCCCACCACAGGCTTTAACCGGGCAATTTTAAATGCAGGAGAGGTTTTAAATAAAGGGTTGGAACTTGTTATCAATACCAAACCTATCGCCACACCGACCTTCAACTGGAACTCTACAATTACCTGGTCCAGAAACATCAATGAAGTGCTGTCTTTGGCAGAGGAACTGGATGATATGCAGATTGTAGGGCAGGGAGGCACAGCCACTGTCGGAGCTACCGTCGGAGGAACGACAAGTGATATCTATGGCTTCGGGTTTGTCAGGTCGCCTGAGGGACAAATCGTTTATGAAACCACTGGTTTGCCCGCTCGTCCTGCAGATATCCAATATATTGGCGATGCTTATCCCGCTTGGAGAGGAGGATGGATGAATGAATTCTCCTACAAAAATTTCGGTCTCAGCGTATTATTCGATGGACAGTACGGAGGTACAATTTACAGTCAAAC
>JBGSXH010000217.1:0-3743 GCA_041751515.1 Cyclobacteriaceae bacterium
AGGTTTTGCGGAAAGGAATGCTATCAATGCTCCAATTCAGGGCAGCGCTGCGGATATCATTAAACTGGCGATGATCAAAATACAGCAATGGATGCAAGCAGAAGGTCTGCAAAGCAGAATGATCATGCAGGTACACGATGAATTGGTGTTTGATGCTTATAAAGATGAATTGCCTCTCCTCAAAGAGAAAGTAATCGACTATATGAAGCATGCTTTACCTATTGCAGTACCGATGGAAATAGGCATGGGAGAGGGTGAAAACTGGTTAATCGCACATTAATTTACATTATGGAACAGACAATATCTAAGGAAGATATCATTGCAGCGCACGAGCGTATTGCACCATTTATTCACCGTACGCCACTACTGCACTCCTCTACCATTGATATGCTATGTGGCTGTGAAGTGCATTTTAAGTGTGAAAATTTTCAGAAGATCGGAGCTTTTAAAATAAGGGGTGCTACCAATGCTATTTTGAAGCTGAGCGAAAAGGAGCGGGAACTGGGCGTAGCCACCCATTCCTCTGGCAATCACGCGCAAGCGGTGGCTAAAGCAGCTAGGGACCTTGGAATTCCTGCTTATATTGTCATGCCCAGGACTGCCCCTCCAGTAAAAATAGCCGCAGTGAAAGGTTATGGTGGCATTGTCATTACCTGTGAACCCAATCAGCTCGCAAGAGAAAGTACCCTGGACGGCTTGGTAAAGGAAACAGGTGCTACCATTATTCACCCTTACGATAATTATGATGTTATTGCCGGACAGGGTTCTGCAATCAAAGAAGTTTTTGAAGATGAAGCCGAATTCGACGCGGTCTTCACTCCTGTGGGTGGTGGAGGCCTGCTTGCTGGTACGGCTTTGACTACCCACTATCTCAGTCCGCATACAAAGGTGTATGCCGGAGAGCCGGAAGGAGCTGACGATGCCTTCCGCTCTTTAAAAGCTGGCAGCATACAGCCCTCTGAAAATCCTGATACCATTGCCGATGGTTTACTCACATCCTTGGGTCAACGCAATTTTCCGATCATTCAGGAACACGTTGCCGCCATATTTACAGTCAGTGAGCAGGAAATTATCAACGCCATGCGGCTGATTTATGAAAGAATGAAGATTGTCATAGAGCCAAGCTGTGCCGTCCCCTTGGCAGCATTGCTGAAAGAAAAAGGTAGGTTTGAGGGTCAAAAAGTAGCCATCATCTTAACCGGTGGCAATGTCAGCCTGGATAAATTGCCATTTTAAGAAGGCTGCTTGTGTCCGAGCTTTCCGGGAAAGTATTTCCTGTGCAGTTAAAAGAAGGGTGAAAAACAGCAAAGTTGCTTATTTTTAGTAATGGAACCATCTATTAAGCAAAAATTACACGATCTGATAGAGAAGACTGATAATGAATCAATCTTGAACCAAGCCTATGAGCTTATGTAAAAAAAGAGCGCCTCACAGGAGGGTGACCTCTGGAATAAATTTATCTCTGGCACAGCAAAAGGAGGTATTGCAAAGTCTTGAAGAAAGTGCTGATCCCATTAATTTAATAGCTGATGAAGAAGTAAAAAGAAAGCACGAGGTAAAATAAAAATACTATAGAGAAGAGTGCACACTTTAACCTAATTGCCAACAATTGGAGAGAGTGATGTAAGCAGGTTAAAGGATCAAAAAACAGCCATCATCTCAACCGGTGGCAATGTGAGCCTGGGAAAGCTGCCATTTAAGGCAGCTTGAAGCGGCTTAAAAGGCATAACCCAATCCGACACCGAGCCATAACGGCCAAAAGCCTGAACTATTAAACAGTGGGTTTAAATTCGCCCTCCACGTAAAACCTCCGTTCTCAGGCATCCGACGGTAACCAAAAATAAGCGTACCTACTACATTGGGCGATCCTGTGATATCAATCACATAACTCGTTGAAGCATTCTGTCGTGCCTCACAGACAAATTGCCCACTTGAATTAAAGTCGCAAATTTCAGTGGTATTTTTAAATGCTACTATGGTTATACCTCCACCAATTTCAAAATAATGATTGTTTTTCCCCATTAGCCTGGTGATCTGAATAGGGAGAGAGAAAAAACTATCATCGTTGAGCGCATAGGCACCTACGCCTATCCGCATACCCCATGAATCAATATTTAATTTATCAAATCGGAAGTCGTAATTAAAAGAATAGGGCAATCCTGCGCCTCCAGCTTCAATAAACAGGCTTTGGGTTGCGGGCAATTCCACATCCATATTTTGTGTCACTCCAGCATGCGCGGTCAGCAAGCAAAGGAAGGCTAAGAAATATTTTTTCATATCGGTAACTTCTAAGTTGAACATGCTGGAAAATGCGAAAAAAATATTGGTGCGTTGTTATTGGTACATGAGCTAAGCTAAAATGAACTCCTTATTTTAGCAGCCTTTACAATATAGCATTTTTCTGAATTATTTAAACAATAAGTAGATTATTAAATAATGATCATAAAAAAAGCCCTGTGAAATTGCTTCCACAGGGCTCGAAATTTTATAAGCCTGTCTATCGGGAATTGCTTCTCTGCATGGGGTTGCCACCAGTAGAAGATCCACGCGGTGCAGATTGCCGCTTGTACAATTCGAACCTTGACGGCGTATCCTGCTGCGGATAATAGTTATTGGATAAATCTGTGTCGGCAGTTTCCAGGTACGGATCGAGTACTATCTGTTGTACCGGTTTTTTCTTGACAAATACCTTGGTGATTTCATCATGGTGTCTTCTCCAGATTTCTGCCGGTATTCTTTCGATCTCTTCGGTGCCGTCCTCATAATTGAATTGAATAATCAATGGCATTACCAGTCCTCCCTTATTCTCAAAGGTGATTTCATAGAAATGTAAACCTTCTTCGAGTAAAGCCCTTTCTTCACCATCCAGGGTTTTCATGTATTCTGCATAGGCCTTTTTGTCTTCGGCAGTGACTTCAAACTCATCATAAGTATTATAGAAGTCACGCATATTTTCCTTTTTTTCCACTACCGACATAGGAATGTCTTCCTCATTTAACTTGTCAGTGATGTTCCTTCTGTCTTCTGTGGCCTGCGCCCTCGCCATTTCCTTTTCTACCTGAGGGTCTTTGGTATTCAACTCATGGTGTGTGACTGACTTCAGCGCGATATCTACATGATCTACCGAAAAGAACCAACCTCTCCAGAACCAGTCAAGGTCTACAGCAGAAGCATCTTCCATGGTTCTGAAGAAATCTTCAGGAGTAGGGTGTTTGAATGCCCATCTTCTGGCATATTCTTTAAAAGCATAATCGAAAAGCTCACGACCCATGACAGTTTCGCGAAGAATGTTCAAGGCTGTAGCAGGCTTACCGTATGCGTTGGGCCCTAACTGCACCACATTGTCAGAACTGGTCATAATTGGACGAATATACTTCTTGTCGCCTTTCATATAAGGAACGATATCGGCTGGGTAACCGCGACGGCTCGGGTAGTTTTTATCCCATTCCTTCTCGGTCAGAAATTGCAGGAAGGTGTTCAGGCCTTCATCCATCCAGGTCCATTGTCTTTCATCACTGTTGATGATCATCGGGAAGAAGTTATGGCCTACTTCGTGAATAATTACTGAGATCATCCCATATTTGGTGCCTTCTGAGTACGTTCCGTCTTTCTCCGGTCTGCCATAGTTGAAGCAGATCATCGGGTATTCCATTCCATTGGAAGCCTCAACGGAAATCGCCACCGGGTACGGATAGTCGATCGTATACTTTGAATAGGTTTTTAGAGTTTGTGCTACTACTTCT
>JBGSXH010000218.1:0-3609 GCA_041751515.1 Cyclobacteriaceae bacterium
AGCACACCATCTACCAAAACTGGCTCAGGAGTTCTTTCGGCATACATTCGATAATCGTTAGGATTGGCCTGTCCGAAGTTGCGTTCGCTTTTGCCAAAAATAAGGACAAAAATGCAAATGACAGACGTGCAGTATTTTCTCATGCTCATTAGCCAAAATTAAATATTTATATTTTGGAAGCGAATAAAACTTAACATTTCATTCAGGTTTTTTGTCCGTAAAACATACGTCCCTTGTGCGAAATTATTGGCTTTATTCGTATAAAACTATATTTTATATGCAACGACAGATTTATACTTCAGTGATGAAAGTTAAATCTCTGGCAACAATAAAGCGAAAGGTTCTCTAAAAATTTATATTTTTGTGCTTTATATATTTAACCACTTACAATGCTCAATACATTATCAGCAATATCCCCGATAGATGGCCGCTATAGTAAGCACACTGAAATTTTCGCTCCTTATTTTTCTGAATTTGGCCTCATCAAATACCGGGTTCATATTGAGGTAGAATATTTTATTGCTTTGTGCAAACTACCTCTTCAGCAACTGAAAGATATTACACCTGCTCAATTTGTTTCTTTAAGGGCCATAGTCAATGGATTTTCAGAAATGGATGCTACGAAAATTAAGGAGATAGAAAAATCGACAAACCACGACGTAAAGGCCGTGGAATACTTTTTGAAAGAGAAATTTGATGTGCTATCCATGAATGAATATTCAGAATTCATTCATTTCGGTTTAACATCGCAAGATATTAACAATACAGCTATACCGTTATCGTTAAAGCATGCTTTGGAAGAAGTCTACTACCCAACACTTACTGCTACAATAAATTTACTAAAACAACTTGCTGCAGCATGGAAAGATATTCCTATGTTGGCGAGAACTCATGGGCAGCCAGCTTCCCCTACCCGTTTGGGTAAGGAGTTTCAGGTATTTGTGAGCAGAATATCGCAGCAACTTGAGGATTTACAGCAGCTGCCTATCTCTGCTAAATTTGGGGGCGCTACGGGCAATTTCAATGCACATCATTTGGCATATCCTGCTCAGGATTGGTATGCGTTTGGTGACAAATTTGCAGCAGATCTGGGATTGCGTAGGAGTCATCCTACTACTCAGATTGAGCACTACGATTACATTGCAGCTATTTTTGATAATTTGAAGCGTATCAATACAATCCTGCTGGATTTAAGCAAAGACATATGGCAATATGTAGCGATGAATTACTTCAAACAGAAAATCAAAGCCGGTGAGGTAGGATCATCTGCTATGCCACATAAAGTAAACCCCATCGATTTTGAGAACGCAGAAGGCAACCTTGGAATGGCCAATGCCATATTAGAACATCTATCCGCTAAATTGCCGGTTTCCAGACTACAAAGAGACCTTACAGATTCCACTGTCTTAAGAAATATAGGTGTTCCTTTTTCTCACATACAAATTGCATTGAAGTCGCTTGAAAAAGGTTTAGGCAAATTGGAGCTCAATGAAGCTGCAATACATTCGGATCTTTCTGATAACTGGGCAGTGGTTGCAGAAGGTATACAAACTATCCTGAGAAGAGAGGGTTATCCGAAACCCTACGAAGCACTTAAAGCTTTAACGAGGAAAAATGAGCAGATTACCGAAGCAGCGATTCAGAATTTCATCGGAACCCTCGACATTGCTGATGAGATAAAAGATGAACTGCGTAAAATATCCCCTTATAATTATACGGGCATGGCTCTTGACTAAGAAGGAGTTTTATGAAGAAAATTATCAGTTTTGCGATCAGAAATATTCCCAGAAAATACTTGCAATACTTTAGCCATATCGTGCTCAAGGTTGTTAGTATTTTCTTCAAAGGAAACAATGTGCATTGTCCCATTTGCAAGAGTAATTTTAGAAAATTCTTGCCCTACGGCAGAAATTCCCGCGACAATGCTTTATGTCCTAGCTGTCTTGCACTCGAAAGGCATCGTTTAATGTGGCTGTACCTGGAAAATAAAACTGAATTTTTCAGCAAAAATATTAAGCTTCTGCATGTAGCTCCGGAAATTTGTTTTATCGACCGTTTTGAAGCACAGCACAATATAGAGTACATCACCGCCGACATTGAAAGCCCATTGGCCAAAGTAAAAATGGACTTGCATGCTATACCTTTTGAAGACAATACCTTCGATGTCATTTTCTGCAACCATGTATTAGAGCATGTCGCTGACGATATACAGTGTTTAAAAGAAATGCATAGGGTTATGAAACCTGGTGGATGGGGTATTTTACAGATCCCCATCTTTCACCCTTTGAAAGAAAAGACGTACGAGGATGCCTCCATCACCGATCCTAAAGAAAGAGAAAAAGTGTTCGGACAGAATGATCATGTCCGAATGTATGGCAAAGATTATGGCCAAAGACTAGCAAAAGGCGGTTTTGAGGTTGTTGAGGAAAACTATATTGACAGCATTCCGGCAGATCAGCAGGCATTGTATGCTTTACCAACAGGTGAAATTATTTTTCGCGTGGAGAAGAAGTTACCTGTTTCCAGCCTTTAACTGCCTCCGTCATAAATCCTATACCGTAGGCACTTAACTGCACAAAAGCAGCTGCAACACTTAGCATAGCCACGTGAATGCTTTTTGTCCGAAAACCTGCATCAATAAAAATGGCAGTAAAGTATAGCAAATAAATACCCCCTAATGCAATGGCCACATGACTATTCACTGAATACAGTGGCGCTATTGCCAAGATGCCAAGCGAGAAGACGGCAGGAAAGGCATGCACTAACTTTAGCTCAGCTGGAAAATACCTTTTAATGTTTATCCGCGCCCGGCCAAAAAAATGCAATTGTTTGAAAAATGCTTTCAGGTTTGTTCTTCGCTTATGAAAAACATAAGCCTCCGGGATCAGGCCAGTTTTAAATCCACTTTGGATGATGCGCAGGCTGAATTCAATATCTTCTCCCATCCGGGTAATGATATACCCCTGGGTGCGCTCCCACACATTCCTGCTAATGCCCATATTAAAGCTCCGCGGGTGAAATACTCCAATGGCTTTTTTCCCACCCCGAATTCCACCGGTGGTAAAAATCGATGTCATAGCATAGCTTATTGCTTTTTGAAGCGGAGTAAAAGAAGAATGCGCTCTGTCCGGGCCTCCATAAGCATCTAGACTTTCATTTTTTATCGTCTTAAAAACAACATCAAAATAATGAGGAGGAATAAGACAATCAGAGTCGAAAACAATAAAATACTTGCCTCTGGCTTTATTAAAGCCATAATTTCTGGCAAAACCCTGGCCTTCATTTTCTTTATAGAAGTAATGAATATCCAAAGCGACCTTGTACTGATTGACAATCTCTTCACAGTCCTCTTTTGACCCATCTTCTATGATAATTACTTCAAAGTCAGTAAAAGACTGCACATTTAAACTGTCCAGCAGCTCTTTTACTTCAAGTGGTCGGTTGTAGACTGGTACAATTACGGAGAAAAACTTCATAAAACTCTCTTCCAGTTAGTTAATAGGAAGTGACTACAGTCCTACTTTGTCTGCAATAATGTAATTTTGTCGCTTGGGTTGATTGCCCTTCATGATGAGTAACTCGGCCAAAAAGCCAGCCAGAAATAATTGA
>JBGSXH010000219.1:0-3607 GCA_041751515.1 Cyclobacteriaceae bacterium
CGGCTGCTTATACCCAAAAGTGCCATCAGTTCTATGGCCCTGTTTTCAACAAACTCAGACTTTTTTCTGCCCAGGTAACCAGGTATGCAAATATTTTCCATCGCTGTAAACTCCGGGAGAAGGTTATGAAATTGAAAAATAAAACCGATGTGTTCATTGCGAAAACGAGCCAGTTCATTCTGACTAAACTGTAAAACATTTTTCCCTGAAATTGTAAGCTCTCCTAAATCTGGTGCATCAAGGGTTCCTAATATATGTAACAGTGTACTTTTTCCTGCACCGGAAGCACCTACAATTGACACTATTTCACCAGAATAAATTGTAAGATCTATACCTTTAAGTACCTCTAAAGCGCCGTAAGTTTTAGTAATACCACTTGCTTTTAACATAATATAACAAATCCATCTACCTTCAAACTTACTAAAAAATTCCAATATACGCGGACTTAAATCTTTAATGCCACCACAGCCTGTCGCTAACGCAGGTATTTCTTGAAATTGAAAAGCAAATGCACTACATTCGTGAAAAAAATATCAGGAATGAATATACACGAATATCAAGCTAAAGAAATTTTAAAAGGTTATGGTGTAAGTATTCAGGAAGGTATCGTAGCCGATACTCCTGAAGAAGCGGTAGCGGCTGCAAAAAAGCTAAACGCTGATACCGGCACTGAGTGGTATGTGATTAAAGCACAAATTCACGCAGGTGGCCGCGGTAAAGGTGGTGGAGTAAAACTTGCCAAGAGCCAGGACCAGGTAAAAGAAGTGGCTGAGCAAATTCTTGGCATGCAACTTATTACACATCAAACGGGTCCCGAAGGTAAAGAAGTACATAAGGTGTTAATTGCACAAGATGTATACTACCCTGGCAAATCCGAACCTAAGGAATACTACCTGGGCATTTTGCTGGACCGTGGCACAAGCAGCAATGTTATCATGGCCTCTACCGAAGGAGGAATGGACATTGAAGAAGTTGCCGAAAACACCCCCGAAAAAATTATAAAAGAATGGATTGACCCTGCTGTAGGTTTGCAACCATTCCAGGCCAGAAAAGTAGCATTTGCCCTTGGCTTAGAAGGCAACGCCTTCAAAGAAATGGTCAAATTCATTCATGCCCTTTATAATGCATATGAAGGCACAGATTCTTCAATGTTTGAAATCAATCCTGTGCTTAAGACTTCCGATGACAAAATATTGGCCGTAGATGCCAAAGTTAATTTGGACGATAACGCCCTTTACCGTCAGAAAGAGCTGGCCAACTTACGCGACCTTTCTGAAGAAGATCCTTTGGAGGTAGAAGCTGGCGAAGCCAATCTGAATTACGTAAAACTGGATGGAAACGTAGGTTGTATGGTGAATGGTGCAGGCCTGGCCATGGCTACCATGGATATCATTAAGCTTTCCGGTGGTGAACCTGCCAACTTCCTGGATGTTGGAGGAGGGGCCAATGCCACTACCGTAGAAGCTGGCTTCAGAATTATCCTGAAAGACCCTAACGTAAAAGCCATTTTAATTAACATCTTCGGCGGTATCGTGCGTTGCGACAGAGTTGCCAATGGCGTGGTAGAAGCTTATAAGAATATTGGTAATATTGATATTCCGATAATTGTTCGTCTTCAAGGTACAAATGCTGAAGAGGGTGCCAAAATCATTAAAGATAGTGGCCTAAAGGTCTTCCCTGCCATTGTACTTAAAGATGCTGCAGAGAAAGTCAAAGAAGTGCTGGGCTAAATGTAATTTAAAACAATAAACAAAAAGAGGTAGCTGTTTTCGACTACCTCTTTTTATGCCCGAAATAAAGCAAACTATTGCAAGCCAATTTCAACAGGCACATTGTTTCTGATCGCCTTAGAATACGGACATACTTCATGCGCTTTCCTAACATATTCCTCCGCCTTCTCACGTGCTACGTCTGGAATTGCACCTAAAACCTGAGCAGACAATGCAAAACCACCATCAGCTTCATCCTCGGCAATGCTCACTTTCACTGTAACCCGTACATTATCCTGATTCACATCTTTATCCATCTTGGTTACTTCCTTCAAGGCAGAGCTGAAACATGCCGCATACGCTGCCGCAAATAGCTGCTCCGGATTAGTCTCTTGTTTTCCTGTGCCGCCCATACCCTCAGGCATCGTCACTGGCATATCAAAAAATCCATCGTTAGACTTTACCTGGCCTGAACGACCTCCCATAGCGGAAACTTCCGCTGTATATAATGCTTCCTTTACACTCATAACGCTATAATTAATTTAATTTCAATGTCTTACCAACGGCTTGTCCCTTTAAAATGTTAATTAATTTTTCAAGAAAGCAATAAAGTTGAAGCATTCATTTATTTTTTAAATATTATCTTCTACTTTTGTGGCCTAGCAGCACTCGTAGTTCAACTGGATAGAATATCGGATTTCGGCTCCGAGGGTTGAGGGTTCGAATCCTTCCGAGTGCACTTCATCGAAAGCCTTGCAAACACTGCGTTTGTAAGGCTTTTCGTTTCCTATCCACTTCAATGCAACTCATTTGGGCAGTCCGCCGCAAATACCTCTCTGCATCCATGATACAATAGCGGGCGGCGGCCGGGCTCTCGTCACTCGCCAAGCCCTCCCCCTAAGACCCTTCCGGGCTCAAACAATCGGCTCCATCCCTACTGCGGTAGCAAACCCTACTGCATCAAATGAAATCCCAAGGCCTGTACACCCTGAGCACTTAATACATTACGCTGCAATTTAAACCGCTACTTCCCAGATCATCCCATCTTTCTAAACGCAAAAAAGCCGGGCATACATGCCCGGCTTCGTACTATTGCATTACTGAAATCGTCTACCAAATGCGTACGCGCTGGTCTTCCGGCTTGTACATTTCACTGCCTTCCTCAATGTTAAATGCCTGGTAAAAGCCGTCAATGTTAATAAGCGGACCAGTAGCACGGTACATACCTGGAGAATGCGGATCTGTCAACACCTGATTCCTCAAAGATTCATCCTTGTATTTGCTGCGCCAGATGGTGGCCCATGAAATAAAGAAACGTTGTTCCGGAGTATAACCCTGTATCTCCTCGGGCGTATCGTTATCATCCAGATAAAGCTTTAAGCCATCGAAGGCAGAAGCAACACCACCCAGGTCTCCGATATTTTCTCCCATAGTGAATTTCCCGTTTACATAAACACTGTCAAGTGGCTCGTAAGCACTGTACTGCGCATCTAACTGACCGGTTCTGGCCTGAAACTGCTCAAGGTCTTCATCTGTCCACCAGTTTTTCATATTGCCATCGCCATCATATTTACTTCCATTATCGTCAAAACCGTGAGAAATCTCATGTCCAATAACTGCACCTATACCTCCGAAATTAACGGCTGCATCAGCATTGAAATCATAGAATGGCGGCTGCAAAATACCCGCAGGAAATACAATCTCATTATAGGTTGGGCTATAATAAGCATTCACCGTTTGCGGACTCATAAACCAGTCATCTTTATCTACCGGTTCGCCGAGTTTGCTAAGGTTGTCCTGCACATTATATTCGTTAGCTGCTAAAATATTTTCATAATAAGAAGCATCTCCGACATTCATGTCCTCATACGTTTCCCACTTTTCAGGATAACCAATTT
>JBGSXH010000220.1:0-1705 GCA_041751515.1 Cyclobacteriaceae bacterium
ATTTTTCAACCAAAATTCAGCTTTATCTCAATTCATCGTTTTTTGTTCCTTTACTCGTTTTAAGCATTACCACTTTAAGCCTGATATCCACTTCTTATAAAGACGATGTTACCCGCCGGTATTTCCGAAGAGCAGAAAATATTGGCGCCAATACTGCAGGCCAGCTGGATGATTTTAATAAAAAACTAGTCAACCAGGAGGAATTAAGCACGACGCTCGGAAACGCTGCCAGGTATGTTGAGACAGATTTAAATTTATTCAACACTAATGGTCAGCTTATTGCCACCAGCCAACCCATAATTTATAGCAATGAGATTTTGTCGGAGTATATTAACCCGGTAGCATTGGCAGAGATTCGGGAGAGAAACGCCAATCGCATAATTCTGGATGAGTCAGTGGGGTCTTTGTCTTTTAAAAACACCTACGTTGGTGTAAAGTCATATGAGACAGGAGAGCTCATTGGAATTTTGAGCATTCCATTTTTTGAATCGGAGTATGAGCTTGACAGGCAGATTATTGAAGTGCTAACGAATATCATGAATATATTCGCCTTCATCTTTATCATCTTTTTAGGAGTTTCCTACTTTGCTTCTAAGTTGTTGACATATCCGCTTCAATATATTGCCAGTCGTATTCGGCGGCTTTCGCTTTCAGCTTACAATGAGCCTTTACAATGGAATTCTGATGACGAAATTGGTATTCTTGTCAGTGAATATAACCGGATGCTATTAAACCTGGAGGAAAGTAAAAAGGCACTGAGCCGTTCAGAAAAAGAGTCTGCATGGCGGGAAATGGCCAAGCAGGTAGCGCATGAGATAAAAAATCCGCTCACACCCATGAAGCTTACTTTGCAGCATCTTCGAAGAATGCTCATGAGTAAAGAAGGTGCCGATGAAAGCACGGAAAGGCCAATCAATACGCTCCTGCATCAGGTTGATACTTTGAACGATATCGCGACTTCCTTTGCCACATTTGCACAAATGCCTGTACCACTTAATGAGCAGTATGATGTAGCTGCAGTGCTCAAAAAGACAATAAACCTATATAATAATGAAGAGGCGGAAATCGAAGCAGATATTCCCAAAAGACCTGCTTTAGTAATGGGGGATGCACAACTCATGGGCAGAATATTTTCTAATCTTGTAATCAATGGTATTCAGTCGGTTTCTTCCCATGAACTACCTCAAATAAAGGTGAAATTAACAACAGACAATCATAAAGTTACTATAGAAATCAAAGACAATGGTGATGGCATAGACGATGCCATCCAGGAAAAAGTATTTGTGCCTAATTTCAGTACAAAATACTCAGGGTCAGGCATTGGGCTGGCCATAGCCAAAAGGGGGATAGAGCACGCCGGGGGCGCTATCTGGTTTGAAACCCGGCCAAAAATTGGTACATCATTCTTTATTGAGCTGCCTTTGGTAGATGCATGAAAAAATTTATCGGTCTGTTCATATGCATAGGCTGTTGTTTGACTGTTTTCCCCGTATTCGGACAAGAAGCTTCCAGTCAGGTATGCCGGTGGGTAAAAGATTTTAATAAACCATTTTATCTGGACTCACTTACTGTAGATCCTGCCTCCATTTTGGTGATGGAGGGAGACAGTATGCTTGTGCCTAGCTACGACCCCACCAAAGGCACGCTGATGATCATAGGCAATCAGCAAAGTGATTCTGTCTTACTCTGCTACAGGCGTTTTCCC
>JBGSXH010000221.1:0-3010 GCA_041751515.1 Cyclobacteriaceae bacterium
AACAGGTCCCTGGGGTGAAACGTAATCCATAATTTCTCTTTTCCCACCATAAGCCCCTACCGGCATTCCTCCACCAATAATTTTTCCCAGTGTAGTAATGTCAGGTGTAACGTTATAAACCTCCTGCGCACCGCCTTTAGCTAACCTGAAGCCCGTCATGACTTCATCAAAGATCAAGACAATTTTCTTCTGATCGCACAATTTTCTAAGACCTTCCAGAAATCCTTCGACGGGCAGTACACAGCCCATATTGCCGGCTACAGGTTCAAGAATGATCGCTGCAATATCGTCTTCATTGGCAGCTACCAATTGTTCGACAGCGGCGAGATTGTTAAACGGAGCTGTTAAGGTGTCTTTAGCGGTTCCTTTTGTAACACCGGGGCTGTCCGGAGCACCCATAGTGGCCACACCACTGCCTGCGGCAATAAGGAAACTATCGCCATGCCCATGGTAACAGCCTTCGAACTTAATGATCTTATCTCTGCCTGTAAAGCCTCTCGCCAATCGCACTGCCGACATGGTCGCCTCTGTGCCTGAGTTCACCATCCTCACCTTTTCTATAGAAGGCACCATGCTCACAATGAGTTCTGCAATGGTGATTTCTCTTGCAGTAGGTGCACCAAATGACAAAGAATCTTTTACCGCATTCGTAACAGCATCGGCAATCGCCTCATTGGCATGTCCTAAAATCATCGGCCCCCAGGAATTGATAAGCTCTATGTAGCCATTCCCATCTTCATCATACAGATATGCACCCTTGGCGGAATTAATAAATAAGGGATCGCCACCAACTGCCTTAAAAGCTCTCACCGGCGAATTAACCCCTCCCGGAATAAATTGCTGTGCTTTCTTAAATAATTGTTGGCTGTTGTTTTTATTGAGCATTAAAGTGCTGGTTTGTTAAGGAGTATAAGTTCTGAATCTTTAAACTGTACAACAGGAACGTACTGGTTATCATTCGCCTGCTGGAAATTATATCCTGGAAAAAGTTGTCCTTGTACAACTTTATTCTCTTTAAAAGCCGATTGAAAATAATGGCCATATTCGTTCATCAATTTTCCTAGCGTCATCATCATATCATAACCCTGATAGGCCAAGGGGCTAGGTAATGACTTATTTTCATCAATGAACCTTTTTTTGAAGGCTTCAACGGGTTGAGTACCGTATTCAATTAAACCCGGTGCCATCATAAAAACTTTAAGTCGTTCTATCTGATCGTAGGCAACCACTTTAAACTCAAGCCATATCTCGTGCCCGATGACCGGAATCTTTATCAAGCTTCTTTCCTGTGAGCTGATGAAGTTAGCAACAACTAGCTGGTCGGTTGAGGCTACGAAAATATGACCTGTTTCAGTGTCCTCTTCTTCTTTGATAGCCTCCAGCGCTTCCAATATCTTCGCCGCGGATTCCCGCTTTACCTTAAGCATTTTCGGTGCCGGCATGTCGTTATTGACCATTGCTTCATAATAGGCTCGTGCCATCATAGAATCCTGCGGCATTTGACCATAGATGACCAAAGCTCTTTTTTCTGCAGCATCTTC
Source organism: Cyclobacteriaceae bacterium (assembly GCA_041751515.1). GTDB lineage: Bacteria > Bacteroidota > Bacteroidia > Cytophagales > Cyclobacteriaceae > JBGSXH01. The sequence goes on from JBGSXH010000221.1 coordinate 1,542, forward strand.
AAAGTTTTCTGTCGCAAATGCAGCCGCCTTGCTTCCAACGGTTTCATTCGTAGATTTTATCAGATACGAATACGGATTATTGCCTAACACCTGGCTATTGCTGGACACAGGATTTATGATATTGATCTTATTTTGATAAGCAAATTCCTGCGCAATTTTTGAAGTTGCCGGGTATAACGGCCCTATAATCAAGTCAGCATTTTTAACGCTTTCTTTTCTTAAGATGCCTGCTGTAGTAACGGTGTCTCTCTTGGTATCATAAGCCTCGATGTTGATTTTTATCCCTTCAGCGGCAAGGTCCTGTCTTGCAATGGATACACCTTCGTAAAAATCATAAAGGCTTAGCAGAAAAGGATTGTTCTTCAGATTATTCGCAGTTGCACTTTGATCGAACATAAATGGAAAAACAACTGCAATATTGTAAGCATCTTTCTTGATAGACTCACCAATAGTACTCACCCTAAACCTTTCCTCATCCAGCTCAAATTCACTTACCAAAAACTCTAGTAACTGCCTATTTTCCCCTTTTAATGGAGATTCCAATAGGTTTTCCGCCAAAGTGATTGCAACGTCCTTGTCATATGGATTTTCTTCCAGCAATTGTCTCAAACTGGCTGTATCATCCAGATTCAGCAAAAAATATTGCTTCATGTTCCGACCTTCTTCTTTAATTTTTTTCCCTTTCAGCTTGTTTAAATAAGCAAAAGCATCACTAGGGCGGTCTTCTTCAAAACTAAGTTGGGCCAGCCAGTAATTCACCTCATCAGCATGTTCCCATTTGTCATTGCGTTCGGAAATCTGGCGAAACATACTTTTTGCGATGGGTTTATCATCATTATGGTAAGCTGCCAGCGCGTAATAGAATGATGCATAATCGCGGTAAGCACTTTCAGCACTATTGCTGGTCAGTGCCTTAAGTGATTCCATAGCCAACGCATATTTGCCCATCTCATACAACTCCTTACCATTGGCATAGGCCCGAGGCTTTTGTTGTGCATAAGTGACATGTACCTGGAGGCAGCAAAAGCATACTACACAGAAAATTATACTAAAAATCGATTTCTTCGTCATAACTATCACTTATTCCCACTCAATAGTAGCCGGGGGTTTCGAGCTGATATCATACACAACCCTATTCACGCCCTTTACTTTATTAATAATTTCATTGGAGATATCTCCTAAAAATTCATAAGGCAGGTGGCACCAGTCGGCAGTCATTCCGTCTACACTGGTTACAGCCCTTAAACTTACTACGCCTTCATAAGTTCGTTCATCGCCCATCACGCCAACGGATTGAATAGGTAATAAAATTGCTCCTGCCTGCCAGACACTGTCATAAAGCCCTGCACTTTTCAGACCATTAATGAAGATCGCATCCACTTCCTGTAAAATAGCAACTTTTTGTGGCGTAATATCACCTAATATTCTAATAGCCAGGCCAGGCCCGGGAAATGGATGACGTCCAATGA
>JBGSXH010000222.1:0-3345 GCA_041751515.1 Cyclobacteriaceae bacterium
CTTCCAAACTCATAACAGTAGCTTCCACCGCTAATATTGCTGAAGCACCCTCTTTCAAAAGCTTTTCTCCGAGAGATAAAGCAAGTCGCAGGCCTGAATGATATGCTTTTTCCTGTTCTGCAGTCATTTGTGTTCGTTCTATAGTGCCCGCACCACCATGAACGGCAAGAGAAAATCTTCCCATATAAAATTATATTTCAGTAATAAGCACTCGTAACCAATAAAGTTCGGTAGATAGCAAAAAAAATGCTACCCATTTACATGGATAGCATTTTTAAGTTATTTCAAATAATTCTTTAGGCTAATACGCTCGGATGGTTTTTCCCTGCATAAAATAAATAAAAGCTTTATTAACAATTCTGTTACCTCCCGGCGTAGGATAATTCCCTGTAAAATACCAGTCTCCGCTATGGTTCGGACAAGCTTTGTGAAGATTTTCAACTGACTGATACACTACTTCGACTTCGGCGTTGATATCCTCCGGAGTGATTATTTCCGAGATCTTCTGAGAGATTTGCTCATAAGAAAAAGGCTCATACAAAGCTTTTACATGATTAGGAGCATTCCTGACGCGAAGACTATTGAGGCATCGCTCGTAAACATCGTCCATTAGATATTCCTGCCCGGTTTCCTTTAGCAATGCCAGTGCTGCTCTGAATGCCACAAAATCTTTCATTTTAGACATGTCTATTCCGTAACAATCGGGAAAGCGAATTTGAGGTGCTGAAGAAACTATAACAATTTTTTTCGGCTCCAGTCTGTCCAACATTTTGATAATGCTTTTCTCCAATGTAGTACCTCTTACAATAGAGTCGTCAATGACCACCAAAGTATCTACTCCTTTATTGATCACCTCATAAGTAGTATCATACACATGCGCCACCAATTCGTCCCGGTGTTCATCATCAGTAATAAACGTACGTAACTTGGCGTCTTTAATGACCAGTTTTTCGATCCGTGGCCTGAATGACAAAAGCTGGTCCATTGTATCTTCATTAGCTTTCCCGTTCAGGATCACGTTTTTCCTTCTTTGCACCAAGTTGTCTTCGATGCCGGCAATCATTCCCAGGAAAGATGTTTCAGCAGTATTCGGAATATAGGAGAAGACAGTATTATCAACATCATGCTGAATTGCGTCAAGCACCTGAGGTAAAATTAGTCGACCCAGCTTTTTCCTTTCATTATAAATATCAGGATCAGAACCTCTGGAAAAGTAAATGCGCTCAAAGCTACACGATTTTCGCTCCAGCTTTTTGATGAACGGAAGTTGGCTATAACTTCCATCTTTCTGAATGATCAATGCGCTTCCTGGCTCTACTTCCTGGATTTCACTGTACTCCACGTTGAAAGCAGTTTTAATAGCAGGTTTTTCGGAAGCTACCACCACCACTTCATCATCGGCGTACCAATAAGCCGGCCGAATGCCTGCAGGATCTCTGGCAACAAATGCAGCCCCATAGCCCGTCATACCACCCATAGCATAACCTCCATCAAAATCCCGACATGAGCGTTGTAAAACACGCTGCAAGTCCAGCTCATTTTCGATAATTTGGGTAATTTCTTCGTTGGTGTAGCTGTCTTTGTACTTTTCAAAAATTCGCTGGTTTTCTTCATCCAGAAAATGTCCGATCTTCTCCATGACGGTGACAGTATCCATTTTTTCTTTTGGATGCTGACCTAAAGAAACCAGTTTATCAAAAAGATCATCAACATTGGTCATATTAAAATTACCAGCCATCACCAGGTTCCGGCTTCTCCAGTTGTTCTGACGAAGCATGGGGTGACAGTTTTCAATGCTGTTTTTCCCATGCGTACCATAGCGCAAATGACCCATCCACACTTCACCTGTAAAAGAACAATTATGCTTCAACCAATCGGCATTCAGATAATTTTCTTTCCCTTCTTTTTGTGCCTTCTTATATTTCTTTCCGATCTTTTTAAAAATCGCAGCAATAGGCTGCTGTTCGATGGAGCGGTACCTGCTGATGTATCGCGTACCCACATTCACATCGATCTTGATATTGGCAACTCCGGCGCCATCCTGCCCTCTGTTATGCTGCTTTTCCATCAAAAGATAGAGCTTGTTGACAGCATACAGCGGAGAGCCGTATTTTTCTATGTAGTAGGCCAAAGGTTTTCTCAACCTTATCATCGCTATACCACATTCGTGTTTTATCGCATCACTCATATATCAGAAACTATTTGCCAGAATATCAATAAAGTTCAAAAGCTAGGTAGATACAGGTAAACAAAAGGATTGACAAAATAATTGTTGTTGCAACAAATATTTTCACCATTAGTGTAAATTATGACCACAATCAGCTAGAATACAAATTTAGAAAACATCCCGCTATGATTTTCATAAACGACCGAATAGTTATAAAATGATATTTTCTAATTTCGAAAGGACGTGAATAACAGAAGCGTATCTTCGATTTACATTAATCCCAAATAGGATACTTTTCCAGGGTAACTGTCTCGCCAAAAAATATGGAAGTGCTCTTTTCGAAAGACTGGGTAAAATCTGATACCAGGAAGCGGTGCTCGCCTAAGGTTTGGCTATTAACAAGTCGATGCACTTCAAGCGTAGCTTTTAAAGACTCTGCGACGATATGGGCTGTATCGAGCACATCAACTTTGCCATTATAATGCGCCTCTACCAGATCACTTATTAAAGGAAAATGCGTGCACCCTAATATGAGTGCATCAATGTGCTGCAGTCTTTCATCGTCCAGGTAGCTGCTGATGATTTGTGTACTCAACTCTTTTTTATGAAAACCCTCTTCGATCATCGGCACCAACAACGGTGTTGCCAAGGCTGTAAAGTGAATATTTTCGTCTAATGCGTCGATTTTGCGCGCATACACATTGGAACTCACTGTTTGTCGCGTTCCAATGAGGCCTACATTTTTATGCGCATAGTGTTCGCGCACAAAGTCTACTACGGGATCAATCACATTCATCACTTTTGCCCTACTGCCTACATACTCCTTTACCAGCTCATAGGCGGCAGCGGAGGCAGAATTACAAGCAATAAGAATGAGTTTACAGCCCTGCTGAAGCAGGACATCGGTAATTTTTACAGCGTACGCCTGAATAGCGGCAGTTGATTTTTCGCCGTAAGGAAGATGGGCAGTGTCTCCAAAATAAATAATATTTTCCCCTGGCAATAGTTTATTGACGGCCGAAGCCACGGTAAGCCCACCGATACCGCTGTCAAAAATACCTATTGGATTAGCAGCCTTAAGGGTCTTCATCATCAATTCTAAAGTGGCTAAGGAGCAAGAAAAAAGTCCGGACATAGGTCCGGACTTTTGCAAGCAAAGAGGTTAAACATATTTAAAT
>JBGSXH010000223.1:0-6819 GCA_041751515.1 Cyclobacteriaceae bacterium
GGTGTTGTATGCTCCGGAAGATGCGTTATAGAGATACGTAAAATATTGGAGATGGTCTGTTGCAGCTTTTCCTTAGTAAAGGGTTTTTGAATGAGTTCCTGCATCCCACTTTCAGCGGCCTTGATGAACTCTTGCTTTCCGACATTACCTGATAGTCCAATAATTGGTGTTTTTATGCCTAAAGAACGTATCTTTTGTGCCAGTTCAAAACCATTGGTTTCAGGCATTACAATATCCGATAATATCAGATGGAATGAGCTGGTTTTTAATGCCATTTTAGCTTCAGAGGCAGATTGCACCGATTCAAATGTTGCTCCCCATTGCGCACAATATTTCTCAGTGAGTAAACGAATAAATGGCTCATCATCAATGATGAGAATATTCTTACCTTCAAGAAATGATTCTTGCGCTATATCAGCTGCTTGTATGGCCAGTAATTCACTCGCTGCCTTTTGTAATTTGATGGAAAATAAGAATGTTGAGCCACGGTCTTCTCTGCTGCTAAACGTCAAGTCCCCTTTCATTAATACTGCTAGTTTTTTGCTGATGGCAAGTCCTAAGCCGGTACCACCGTATTTTCTTGCAGTATGCTTTTCTGCCTGATTAAAACTGTCAAATAATTGCTGGTGATGTTCGTCGGCGATGCCTATACCCGAGTCAGTGATCTCAATATTTACACTGACGTCACTTTTGTTTTCCACAGCTTTACAGGAAAGCCTTACATATCCTTCGTTAGTGAACTTTATCGCATTTCCAAGTAAGTTATATATGACCTGTTTGATTCTGTGTAAGTCGCCAATAAAAACCTCAGGACTATCATTGTCATACTTGAATTCATAAAGAAAATTCTTTTCCTGTGCTTTAATTTTCAGCGACTCAAATACTTCTTCACAAGCCAGTTTTAGGTTCATAGGGTGCTCATCCAGCTCAATTTTCCCAGATTCAATCTTAGAGTAGTCCAGAATATCATTGACAGTTACCAACAAATGTCTGGAAGACTGGTAGACGATATTGAGGTTCTCCTGCCTTGCTTTATCAGGGTTCTTGTACATTTCTTCTGCAAACCCTATAATGGCATGTAATGGCGTACGAATTTCATGACTCATCACTGCCATAAATTGCTCTTTATCTTTGGCGAGTTGAACTGCTTTTTTGTGAGCTTTCTCTATCTTAGTCTTATAAAAATTGCTTTTTTTCAGTTCGTTAAGAATGATGTAAATGAAGATTATGCCAATAATTACAGCGATGAGAATGATCAGCAGGACCTTATAAGAAAGATTACTGGCAAAATATCGAGCGTCCTGAATACTTTTTAGTCTGTTTGCTTTCTCTATTTCTTCAATGTTATTAAGGATGGTGATGATTTGACTGGCAAGTAATTTATCCTGGTCAAGTAACGCTAACTCCTGTTCGGAAAGCTTCATGCGAAGATCGCGCTCTTTTAATTGCAAGGCAGCAAGGATGTCTTTAATGGATTGTCGGATAGTATCTTCCTGATAATAATCTACTTTGGAGGAATCTATGACCAATTGTTTTTCTTTTAATTGTTTACTGTTAGATGAAAAAAGGTCTTTAATTCCCTGTATGAATGAGCCTGTATTGTTTTTTTCATCTGTAGTGGCAGGTAGGCTGCTCTTTTCTATCTCTTCGACAGTCACATTGGAAATTCTTGCTGCATCGCTTCTGGTTTTGGTCTCCATTAAATTAATGGTATTGCGTAATTTTGCCTCCAGTAGCCATTCTACGTTATTGATCTGCACAATGCTGGCTTCAGATATGGTCGGCTTATTTTTAAGTTTATCAAGATTCTCATAAACACGTGCTGTAGCCTGAGCATGATACTGTAAGTCTGATGAATCCTGGCTAATCAGGTATCGTCGTAGGTGACTGTCGGATTCTGATATTGAAAGGGTAAGGATATTCAGTTGCTCCAGGCTTTCACTTGGATTAGCCCCCAACTCAAGGCTCTTTAGCAGTGATTTGAAATTTGCAAATAGAATTAAGCTGGCAACAATCAGGATGAGGGTTGAAATACCATAGCCAATAAGTAATGTGTTTTTTATACGATTGTTTCGTCTGGGATATAGATTCATTACGTCATTGATATTTAAAGCTCATGGGCAAATACTGTACCCATAATCGGTCGTATTCAATCTATATCTTACAAGGACAATTAATCACTATAAAGTGCTAAGGATGATGCAAGTGTTTTGCCTACTTTGCCAATAAAAATGAAAATATTTTTTTATCTGACATTCCTTCTTGTATTTATAGTCAGCTATTCTGATGCGCAAAGCTTTAGGGGTAAGAAGGCCAATAAAGCCCTGAATACCTGTCGGGGTATAAAAAATAAGCCTGTTCATCTGGGCATTGGTCTTAGGGTCGGTGATCCTGTGGGCTTAACAGCTAAAGTATATTTTCCTGAAAATCTGGCTTTCGAGATAGTCTTAGGATCGGCGCTTAATGGGCTTTATGCGAACTACCATGCAGAGAATTTTAATGCTTATACCAGCAATGAAAACTACAGTTACGTAGGCCATACAGTAAATTACATTGCTGCCGGGCAGGCACGATTGCTCTGGCATATACCATTACCACATCGTTTGCCCGGCATGTCCGTTTACGGTGGGCTTGGCATACAAATGCGACAAACTTCCCTTACCTATTTGCAGCGTGAGAAACGAAGTGCCGGCAGCGATACCGGCCTTCTGAGAGAGGTAGATTATGTCTACAATTTGTACAGGCCGGAACTTAGCGTAGGTTGTGAGCATATCATGGAACGTTTGCCTGTCTCTGTTTTTGCTGAGGTAAATTATTTGTTTGATTTTGAAAAGGAATATTACGATACCAACTTTACAGGTGGCTTAGGCATTAGGTATATTTTTTAGCTTAGGTTTTTTGCTTTTTCTTCTTTGCAGCCGGGAAAAGAATATTGTTAAGAATTAGTCTGTAACCCGGGCTATTTGGGTGCAGGTGAAGGTCAGTAGGTTCTTCACCTACGTGGTGTTCATAATCTTCCGGGTCATGTCCTCCATAAAATGTCCAGAAGCCCTTGCCTACAACCCCATGTATATACTTAACTTCATTGATGCTCTTTGTTTCCCCCATAATGACAACATCTGATTTAATCAGTTTTTTCTTAAATCCGGTGGTTTGACCCATAAAACCTTTAATCTGTTGTTGGTGATTTTGGGTTAACATGGTTGGAATAGGGTCCCATTTGGCGGAGAACTCAAAAAGCGTGAAAAAGTCATTGTTTTGTCGCAAACCTCTTTCGTAAACGGGATGATTATCGATGTTAGAGTATTCGTAAATCATGGGGTCACGCTCTAATTCAAAGTTTTCAAAAGCGAAGGTATTAGAAAAGTCTAGTTTTTCCTGGGCAGCAGGGTCTGCAGGATCGCCGTCGAACATAGCTTCTACAATATCAACGTGCTCCGCCGCCAGGGCAATATCATAAGTGTCAGTAGCTGAACACATGGCAAACAGAAAACCACCGCCTAAAACAAACTCCTGAATTGTTTTCACTACTCCCAATTTTAAATCGCTCACTTTACTGTAACCATGCTTCTTGGCAGAGGCTTCATATTCTCTTTGTTGATTGATATACCAGGGCATGTTTCTGAAGCTTGCATAGAATTTCCCATATTGTCCAGTAAAATCTTCATGATGCAGGTGCAACCAGTCGTAGTTGGGAAGCTCCCCGGACAGTACTTCATCGTCAAAAATTACATCATAGGGAATTTCTGCATAGGTCAATACCATTGTAACGGCATCGTCCCAGGGTTTCTTAGATTTAGGAGAGTAAACTGCTATTTTTGGGGTTTTCTGCAACTTCATGGCATCGGCATTGGAGGCTGGGCTGGCAATTTCATCCAAGATACCATTTGCTTGCGCTTTGGATATGACCTTATAAGATACACCGCGAATGATGAGCTCGTTTTCTATTTTTTGGTGATGTGCTACCATAAAACTTCCGCCCTGGTAGTTGAGCAACCAGTCCATCTCCTGACTCATATCTAGGATCCAGTAAGCAATGCCATACGCCTTCAAATGGTTTTTTTGGCTCTCATCCATAGGGATGAAAATGTGATTGGCCTTCAACAGACCGGAAGCACAGAAAATAATGGCGATTAGTATAAATATATTTTTCTTCATCTCAATAACATTACCCTAAATTTCAACCGACTATATAATAAGCACACTATTTATATAAATATATGCACATTTAATACTTTATACAATTAGATTCGTTTTTGATACTTTGCATTAACGGATGAATCTAATTGAAAACATTCTTGAAAGCTTAAGGGCCATCAGAGCCAACCTATTAAGAACAACGCTTACAGCGCTTATTATTGCCATAGGAATCACTTCCCTGGTGGGTATATTGACAGCTATTGATGCGATTCAATATTCTGTGAACGACAGCATGTCATCATTAGGTGCCAACTCATTTGATATCCGGTCGAAAGGTGACTTCAGACGAAGACAACAGGGGGTGGAGGAAAAATCATATCCACGGATGCGCTACGCGGAAATGGTCAGGTTCAAAGAAATGTACAAATACCCTGCTGATGTGACAATATTTACCACAGTCACAGGAGCAGCAGAAATCAAACGACTTTCAAAAAAAACTAATCCAAACAGCCGAATAACAGGAGGTGATGAAAACTATTTACTCATTCAGGGGTATGACCTGGAACTGGGAAGAAGCTTTTCTGAAATTGAGCTTCAATATGGGGCTCCTGTGGTTATTTTAGGTCGTGAAATTGTTAATACTTTGTTTGATAGGGAAGATCCAATAAACAAAGAAATTGCTTTTTTTGGTAAGCGCTATACTATTGTAGGTGTGCTGGAAAAGCAAGGGGGTTTTGGGGCAGATAGCGGGGCAGATCGAATAGCCCTTATACCCATAGAAGCAGCGCGTCGTGTCTCTGTTGACTACGATCTCCGGTATATGTTAACTGCAGCGGTTACAAGTCCCACAGATCTTGATCCGGCTATGGGTGAAGCTACCGGCCTTATGCGGTCAATAAGAAGAGACAGAATTGGCACGCCGGACTCTTTCGATCTGGCAAAAAAGGATACACTGGCGGAAAGAATGGAGTCGATTACAGGTTTTCTGCGGATAGGGGGTATGGTCATTGGCTTTATTACACTGCTGGGAGCTTCCATAGGCCTGATGAATATAATGATGGTAAGTGTTACAGAACGTACCCGCGAAATTGGTGTGCGCAAAGCGCTGGGCGCAACCCCTAAATTGATAAAACAACAATTTCTTATTGAAGCGATAGTAATTTGCCAGCTTGGGGGGCTTGCAGGGGTTTTGTTAGGACTCGCCATAGGCAATCTGGTGGCGAACCTGATAAGCTCCGGCGTATTTATTGTTCCCTGGATGTGGATGTTCTTCGGGCTGGTAATTTGCGTAATTGTAGGCTTATTATCGGGATATCTGCCTGCAAGAAAAGCCGCCAGACTCGACCCTATTGAATCGCTCAGGTTTGAATAGTAATTGAGACCAAACGATTGTTAAGTCTTATTCCTGCATGAAAGCAAAAGAGAGAATGTTGACGCCCATTTGGAGGGCTTGTTCTCTTTTTTCAGGAGGATCATTATGAATATGCTGATCTTCCCAGCCATTACCCAGGTCTGTTTCATAAGAATAGAAGCAGACTAATCTTCCTTCGTAAACAATCCCTAAGCCTTGCGGCGCTTCACCGTCATGCTCATGAATTTTTGGAAGACCATCGGGAAATGAGAATTTCTGGTGATAGATAGGATGATCAAAAGGAAGCTCCACGAATTCCAGCTCGGGAAAGACTTTCTTCATCTCGATTCTTATAAACTCATCAAGTCCATAATTATCATCAATATGCAAAAATCCTCCCGAAATTAGGTATTTTCTCAAGTTTTCCGCCTCCTGCTTGGAAAAAACCACATTGCCATGCCCTGTCATATAGATATAAGGATAATGAAATAATTCCGGACTGCTGACATCAACTACTTCATCTGCCTGGGCCATATTAAAGCCGAGTGTTTCATTACCAAAGGCAATTAAATTAGGTAATGCAGTTTTATTTGCATACCAATCGCCACCCCCTCTATATTGAAGTTTGGCAATTTTAAGCGTGTTCTCCTGGGCAAAAGCCACACTACACATCACACATAAAAATGAAATAGCTATACAGCGCTGTATCATACCTTATTAAGTATTTCTTTCAAATTATTGACAGAAAGGCCCATGTAGTCCTCAATCACTACGGGCATATGCCTGAGTTCTTCCGGTTTATGCGTGGTGGCCAGTGCAATGACATGCATCCCGGCATCCTGAGCCGAAGTGATGCCAGACATAGAGTCTTCAAATACAATACATTGGCTGGCGGGCACATCTAAAACTTTTCCCGCTTTGATATAGATTTCGGGATTAGGTTTCCCTCTCTTGAACGAGGTTGCATCTAATATTGTATGAAAATACTTGTGAAGTTTTGTTTGGCTTAAAATAAATTCAACATTAATAGGGGGAGAGGAAGTTGCAAGCGCAATGGGAACTTTTCTTTGATGCAGATGCTCCAGAAATTGCGGTAAGCCATCGATAGGCTTCACTTCATTCTGGTAAATTTTTCGGTATAAGGATTCCTTTTCTTCACCTAGTTTACGAATATCATCCTCGCTAAGATCTTGGTCAAAGAATATTTCTGAGATCACTTCATTGATAGTTCTGCCATTTACTTTTTCACTGAACTGTGTCTCGGTCATGGTAAAACCATGCGTCTTTGCAAAAATTCGCCATGCATTGGCATGATAATTATGATTATC
>JBGSXH010000224.1:0-2097 GCA_041751515.1 Cyclobacteriaceae bacterium
CCAGTGCACCTAAAGCCAGTAAAAAGGCGAGCACCAAAAGCAAAAAGCCGGAGGAGCAGCTTAAAGATATCTCCTATGATAAATTGCAGGAAATGCTGGACGCAGCCCTCGCTAAAGAAGATTATGAAAGGGCAGCCAAAATCAGAGATGAAATGAACAGACGTAATTAATATTTCTTAAATAATACAATAGAAAAGAGTGGTTTTATCGCCACTCTTTTTATGTTTAAGTGCATTTTCAAAATCTTGTAAGTACTGGCAATGCTATAATCATTTGCCTAAACTCCAACCCGTTTTATGTTTAAGAGATTAATCTTATTTTTGTGCCCTAACTACAATACATGGACTATATAAGAGGGGCAATAGGCATAGTGCTTTTACTGGCATTTGCCTTCATGTTTTCCAGCAACAAAAAGGCAGTCAATTTCAAACTGGTGGGCATAGGTGTAGCTCTTCAAATCATATTTGGATTGCTTATTACTCAAATTGCCTGGGTAGCGGAGGTATTTAACTTCATAAGCAGGCAGTTCGTCAAGTTGTTAAGCTTTTCTGGTGACGGTGCCCGCTTTTTATTTGGTGAACTGGCAGGCGATAGTCTTGGATTTATTTTTGCATTTCAGGTACTTCCTACCATCATATTTTTTTCAACTGTAACCGCTGGACTGTATTACCTGGGTGTGCTTCAAAAGCTGGTCTACGGTATTGCATGGATCATGGCGAGAACGATGGGACTTTCCGGTGCTGAGAGCCTTTCTGCTGCTGGCAATATTTTTCTGGGTCAGACGGAAGCGCCTTTGCTTGTAAGGCCATTTGTACCCAATATGACGCGCTCTGAGCTTATGTGTCTGATGACAGGTGGCATGGCGACCATTGCCGGGGGAGTGCTGGCGGGTTATGTGGCATTTCTGGGAGGCGATAGTCCTGCCGAACAAGCTAAGTTTGCTGCATATTTGCTGTCCGCTTCCATTATGAATGCCCCCGCAGCAATTGTACTATCAAAGATAATTATTCCCGAAACCAATCATGATGCGATTGATAATAATCTGAATGTCAGCCAGGAAAGTATGGGGGTAAATCTTATTGATGCTTTGTCTCGTGGTGCTTCTGAAGGACTTAAATTGGCGCTGAATGTGGGCGGCATGCTATTGGCATTCATTGCCGTAATTGCTGCCGTCAATTACCTGCTCACAGATTTTATTGGTGCTTACTCCGGCCTTAACGAATTTGTAGTTCGAACCACCAATGGGCAGTTTCAAGGCTTTTCGATGGAATATATATTAGGGCAGGTCTTTAGAATATTTGCCTTCATTATGGGTGTTGAGTGGAATGATACACTTCAGGTTGGAAGTTTGTTGGGCCAAAAAACTGTCATCAATGAATTTGTTGCTTACTTGGGGCTTTCAGAAATGAAAACTGCCAATGCGTTAGCACCAAAATCAATTATAATTGCCACTTATGCACTCTGCGGATTCTCAAACTTTAGTTCTATTGCCATTCAGGTAGGCGGAATCGGTGGCATGGCACCAAATCAGCAAGGCGCCTTATCGCAATTAGGAATGCGTGCACTATTGGCAGCTACTTTAGCCTGTATGATGACAGCGACAATTGCAGGAGCCATCACCAATCTCTGAGTTTTAAGTGATCAATAACGCTTCCGGTATTTGCAATAGGATGGAAGGATCTGAGCAGATGTTGCTGTAAAATTCAATTTCTGAGGGGGCTGCTACGCCCGGGAAATCACCGACGTTATCCAACATTTCCGTCATTAGCTGTAAATGCAGATGTGGAGGCCAGTCCCCATTTTCCACACTGTTTCCTAATTCGCAGAATGCTTCTCCCGCTTTTATTGTATCTCCTACATTTTTACTGTCTAATGATTTTCTCGAAAGATGACCATAAAGGGTGTAAAATGTCACTTCGTTTAACTGATGCTCGAGTATGATGGTCGGTCCGTAATTGCCATATCCGACGTTGTCTTTAAAGCTATGAACTGTTCCATCCAACGCTGCATGTACCGGTGTGCCTTCATTCATCCATACATCAATGCCGAGATGGACAGATCTTGCTTCTAAGCCTTCAAAATGCGGACTTCTTTTGT
>JBGSXH010000225.1:0-3932 GCA_041751515.1 Cyclobacteriaceae bacterium
AATACCTATAAATACTATTGCAAGACCTAAAAAGCCATGGAGTAGACGCCACCACTCGTAACTTAGCTTAAAAACCAATCGCCACAAGCTTGTGGCCATGATGGCGATAATCGCGACGGTGACGAAACTCAAGGCGATGGCCCTTGGCAAATTCACCTGAGGATCAAAATAAGAAAGAAAAGAAGGATCGGTGATGATAAGTATGATGGGATGGGCCAGTGCAAATACAAATGCTACAATGCCTACTTCGCGGTGGTATTGAATGATATTGTCCATACCATAGCTCGGTGCTACCCAACGAAAACGTCCTGAAAAGAGGAATTGCAACCCAAACAGACCCAGACTGATAAAGCCCAGCGCAACACCAATTTCTATCCAGAATTCACGCACGGGTGGTATGGTACCAATGAGTGCGATGCCCAAGGGAATTAAGGCAAGTACAGTATATAAACCTAGCCAAAAAATACCTCTATGAATGGTATAGGGCTTTCTTTCGGCTATTGGGGGTAAATCTTTTTCCATGAAATTAAGTAGATCTAAAAATTATTCTCCTTCGGAGATCGCTTTTTGCTCATAGTATTTTTTTGTAAACAAACTCCCTCCAATGGCCAGAGACAGCAGCACCCCATAAACAATCAACAAAGTAACCAGAGAGAAGATATTCAAAATATCCAGCATGGCAAGGAAGTAAGCCGAAAACCAGGAAATTACCGATACAGCGCCTACGATAAAGGCGATAATGGTAAGCTTCTCATGTCTTCCCTGATCTTTTTCTCTAAGAGAAATTTTTTCCATTTTAGGAACGACATAAAGATTGAGCACGATGCCATTAATAAGCACAAACGCCACAGTGACCATTTTCATTAAAAATTTAGAAGAGTTCAGATAATCGGCTGAGGCAGAAGCAAACAACGCGGCACCACTGACCATGAGCAAGATCAGCCCAAATATGATCATCTGGGAAATCATATGCATGATCACCGATTCGCGCCGGGTAATTTTAAAGTTTTTCAGAAAATGAAAGATCATTAGATCTATGACCAAAGCACCGCCAAGTCCCAGCACAACTCCTAAAATATGAACAGTGATATTATATTCAAAAGCTGTTTCCAACAATGGCACAATATCTCTATCAATGTTCTCAAGTGCTGCATAAAAAATACCTGCCGATATAAACATGGTAATGATGACCCAAATACTATATCTCCTTTCGGTATTGGCTACCATGATGCTATTGTAAGCCTGCAGTAAAAAAATAATAGCAGATAAATACAAAGCTGCAATGGAAAGCCCGGCTACAGCAATCCCAAAAACAAAAAATACAGCATAAAGCAGAAAAACCGCAATGAAATAAATACCTACAATATACTCCGTCGGAATATCGAGAAATAATAAGCTTTTGATCTGAGATACAGGATGATGCTCATGTACATCCAAGGGCTCATCATGATCTTCGTGTTTTCTTCGGAGTGCGGCTAATACAACGGTCAGAACTCCTGCGGCAGCTAAAATGAGTATAATTATTTGCATAAACGCTATTAAAAAATGCTAGTTCTTTAAGTTGAAACAGCCGCAATTCCATCTTGTTCAAAGCTTTAGAAAAAAAATTACATGACTATTTTCTGAAATTGAATCCCTAACCCCCTCATTGCTAATTACTTCACGGCAAATGTATGCTTCATGCGGAATTTTCTATGGCATAATGCAAAGCCTCAATTTCATTTCCCTTAATTTTGTCGCATGTATACCCGAGAACAGGCAACTCAGCTAAAACATGAATTTTGGACCACCTTTGGCAAATACATTGCGCCTCACCCTTCCGCCGAAGGAACCAAGGTAAACTGGATCAATTACAAGACCGGGGTAAAGCATATTTATTTTCGAATGGCTGCTGATCAAAAGCAAGCCAAAATCAGCATTGTGCTATCGCATCCGGACATGGAAATGCAGCTGCAACATTTTGAGCAATTTGTAGCATTAAAGCTGGCTTTTCAAGAGGCAATGCAGGAAGAGTGGCAATGGCAATATCTGCAGGAAGATGACAACGGCAGAACTCATAGCCTCATTGAAAAAGAAATAGGACAGGTCAATATATTGAATAACAACGATTGGCCAAAGCTCATTTCCTTCTTCAAACCCAGAATTATTGCTTTGGATGAATTTTGGTCAAATGCCAAATACACCTTCATTTAATTCTTCTATTAACTACAAATTCAGTATTTTAAATTAATATTATAGAATTTATCACCATAATATTTTATTAGTAATTGATTTTTAGTAACTTAATAAATACATTTAAACTGTTAAGTTATGGATGCTTTACACAGAATCGAATATTGGGCGGACACCCATCATCCTGTTTGGCTGGATTTTGTAAGGATTGGCCTGGGTATCTTTATCATGTTCAAAGGAGTTTTATTCATCAGCAATACCACTGCTTTACTTTCGATGATGCGAGGCGCAGATCTGGCGTTTGCAACAATGGCTTTGGCGCATTATGTTGCATTTGCACATCTGGTTGGTGGCTTACTGATAGCATTGGGCTTACTGACGCGAATGGCTGTCATTTTCCAGCTACCAATACTCTTTGGTGCAGTCTTCTTTATCAATATGGATGGCTTCTTCACAGTTGCCAACAACCTGGAATTTGGATTATCGATTCTTACGCTTTTGCTATTGATAGTATTTTTAATGTACGGTTCAGGGAAATTTTCTTTAGATGCTTACATGAGGCAGCACCCGAACGCTTAATCAACAAAGGCTCACACTATCAAGATATTTAAGACCACCCTTCTTCATATTGTTTGAAGCACCTACCGTTCTGGTCTGGTGCTTCATTCTTTTTTTTTCTCAATTAATACCCAATCAATCTTACTTACTATGAAAATAAGTCCTTACATTCATTATAATGGCGATTGCGAAGCAGCACTTACTTTCTACAAACAATGCCTGGGAGGCTACATCGCTGAGTTGAATCGATATAATGGGGCACCCATGCATAACATACCTTCACATTATAAAGATAAAATACTTCATTGTCAGTTTCATTTTGAAGAAAGCAGTTTCATGGCCTGCGACATTTTCCCGAATGCCGAAATAGAAAAAGGAAACAATATAATGCTCTGCATCAGTATGGATGATCCAAAAAAGGCGAAACGTATTTTCAATAGTTTATCGAAAGATGGCGCTATTACAATGCCCCTGGAAGAGCAGTTCTGGGGCGCATTATTCGGTCAGTTGACAGACAAATTTGGTATTTCCTGGATGATTGACAGCACCATGTAAGTTTTATACTTGTGCTTTTTCACTCTTTGAAAATGCACTTTTTAAGCTTTTACGTGCCAGCCAAATAAGTGCAATTGCCAGCAAAAACAAAACTGCAGCCATAGCTGCAAGCAAATAAATGCCTTCTCGGTAATTATGCAAAGCAACCAAACCCAGGGAGCTCAAAGTCACCGAAAACATAAAAAACATGGGAATCAATACAAACGCAGCGTTTACCTTTTTCTGAATAAGCCAGACTGACACCGCCAGCAAAGCCATTGCTGCCAATAGCTGATTGGCAGAGCCAAATACCGGCCAAAGTGTAGTAAATTCACCTGAGGCCAGTAATGCGACAGATAAGACCACCACGATGACAGTTGCGATATATCTGTTAGAAGCCAGCATCTTCCCTGCTTTTGCATCAAAGTCTTCAAAATATTCCTGGAAGGTAAACCGCGCCAGTCTCGTACAAGTGTCCAGCGTAGTCAACGCAAATGCAGAAACCGTTAAAGCCACAAAGGTAACGGCCAATGACCCTGGTATACCTGTAGTCGCGATAATTTCACCAAGACCACCGGCAAACATAGTAACAGGACCTTCAATCGAAAGCCTGGACACATATTCCTCCCGACTCATTACCACCACTGCACCGACTGAAATAATGGCCA
>JBGSXH010000226.1:0-4101 GCA_041751515.1 Cyclobacteriaceae bacterium
TCATCATTTCGGGAACGGGCTATACCGGTTCCGGCGGTTTTGAGCTTTATTTACCTAATGAACATGCGGAAACGGTGTGGAGTAAAATTATGGAAGCTGGGCAGCCGGCAGGTATCAAACCTATTGGCTTGGGCGCCCGCGATACGCTGCGGCTGGAAATGGGCTTTTGCTTGTATGGCAATGATATTGATGAAACTACCTCTCCGATTGAAGCTGGCTTAGGCTGGGTAACTAAGTTTACCAAAGATTTTATTAACAAAGACGAAATTCAACGGCAAAAGGAAAATGGGGTACCCCAAAAGCTTACTGGCTTTGTGATGCAGGAAAAGGGTATTCCGAGAGCTGGCTATTTGCTTTACAACGAACAGGACATAGAAATTGGGAAGGTGACCTCAGGTTCACAATCGCCTTGCCTGAGCAAGGGTGTAGGGCTTGGCTATATTCAAAATGAATATGCCCAAGCAGGGACGGCTGTCTACGTTGGTGTGAGGAATCGTCGCATTAAAGCCGAAGTACAGAAGCCACCATTTTATAAAGGATAAGCTTATGAAATCTGTCGATGTTTGTTTGAGTCCGGAGCTATTGCATTTGTACGAACTGGAAGGAAAAATAGTAGTGGTGGTGGACATTCTCCGTGCCACTTCCTGCATGACCACCGCTCTGGCTCATGGCATACAAAGCATTACACCCGTGGCTGCTCTGGAAGATTGTAAAGCATTGCAGCAGCAGGGCTATATTGCTGCCGCTGAACGGAACGGTGAAATGGCAGCAGGTTTTGACCTTGGCAATTCTCCTTTTGGCTATATGGACAAGACCCTAGAAGGTAAGAAAGTAGCCATGACTACCACTAATGGCACTTTGGCTATTACACGATCCAGCGCTGCTGCCCAAATAATCATCGGCAGCTTCCTGAATATTAGTGCAGTTGCCAACTACCTGCTCGATGAGGACAATGACATTATCATTTTATGCGCGGGATGGAAAGGTAAGGTGAATCTTGAGGACACCTTGTTTGCCGGTGCCCTTTTTCATGTGCTGAAGGAGAGCCATACCCATGCATGCGATGCTCCTTTGATGGCAGAAAGCCTCTATCTACAGGCCTGGGAAAATCCTCTGAAATTTTTGGAAAGTTCATCTCACGTACAAAGACTTAAACGGCTTGGCATCGAGAAAGACATAGATTTCTGCCTTCAAAATGATATCTATGACGTCGTTCCTGTTTTGCGGGGTAAAGAATTGGTATTGGCAGATAAAAGGCGGGAAAATTAACAACTACAGGTAGTTTTTAAGGATCTTATCCCCTTTTTGATAGCTTTGTTAATGGCGTTTTCGGTTTTGCTAATATTTACATAGAGGTCTTGGTCCTGGTGGGTAGTATAGCCGACAGGACCAATACGGGTATCTATTATATAGTGGTTAGCGATTGCTCGGCTTCGGGTGTCGACCAAAATGAATTCCACCGCTGCCATGCTCATATTGAGGTCATAATAGCGGTCTGTAAGTTTGATAAATAGGACATGCGTATAACCTAGCTCTTTGCTTAAAACCTCATAGTTACGGTCGTCTTCGACGGTGGTTACTCCCAGCACTTTCAGATCGTATTCTTCGAAAAAATAATAATCCATTTTAAGATCAGTATCCCTAAAATGCTGCTCAAAATACGTCTTAAGCCATTCTGGCTTCGATGCTTTGAATTCAATCATTTCAGCTAACAATATCTTATCGCCAGGTTTCAGCACTTTTGTGATAGGCTGCACCCGATCGACATTATGTCGGACGCAGGAAGTAAGTAAGCAAATTATAATAAGCGCACTCCAATACTTCATATCGATCAGCATTTACAATGCCACTGCTTGGCACCGATGCTTAAGTTAAGAAAAACAAGGATAATTATTATTAAAATATTGACATTTTACTGCCCACTATCGAAGCTTTTCATTATTCTTATGTCGGGTGGCATCGCGAATGTTCTTTTTCTCCAGGTTTTTTTCCAGCGCTTTGGTGAGGTCTACGCCGGTTTGGTTGGCAAGGCACATGAGTACCCATAATATATCAGCCATTTCATCTGCCATATCGTAGGCTTCATCAGACTTCTTAAAAGATTGATCGCCATACTTGCGGGCCATGATGCGCGCCAGCTCGCCCACTTCTTCAGTAAGAATGGTCATATTGGTCAACTCACTAAAGTATCGAACGCCGGTAGTGTTAATCCACTGATCGACCATTTTTTGTGCTTCTTCGATGCTCATTATTTTTTATCTTTTGTATCGATGATGATGGTGACCGGCCCGTCATTGATAAGTGCCACTTTCATATCGGCACCAAATTCCCCGCTTTGGACCGGATGGCCCATCATTGTGGCGAGCGTTGATAGCGTTTGCTCA
This sequence comes from Cyclobacteriaceae bacterium, assembly GCA_041751515.1. GTDB lineage: Bacteria > Bacteroidota > Bacteroidia > Cytophagales > Cyclobacteriaceae > JBGSXH01. The sequence goes on from JBGSXH010000226.1 coordinate 2,385, forward strand.
TATAGTGGAATCGCGATCTCCGGCTTTGCGGCTTTGATATAAGAAGGTCTGTTTCCTTTCTTTGTACTGGCATGTAAAGTAAACTGAGAGATGACGAGCAGTTCGCCCTGAACATCCAGCAGGCTTTTGTTCATCACACCCTCGTCGTCATTAAAAATACGCAGGTTTACTATCTTTTTGCAGAGCCATTCAATGTCTTCTGGATGATCAGCCGCTTCAATACCCAGTAAGACCAGCAACCCTTCCTGTATCTCACCTTTAACATGTCCATCAATTGTTACTGAGGCTTCTGAAACGCGCTGGATAACAGCAATCATCTGATGCGTTGAATTTGATGAGATTCAAAAATGTTCACACCAACCCTTCCCATTTGCGCAACTTTATACATCGCATGGGCAACCTGCTGAGCTTCAATTGGTTTATACTTTTGTAGTGGACCCACCAAAAGGCCGGCTGCTTTTCGCATCAAAGGCTTAGCAAGGTCTTCACCTAATCGCTCTTCCTCCCGGTCACCCAATAAAAGGGAGGGTCTGAAAATATGTGCAGCTTTGAAGGACAGTGCCCGCACTGCCTGCTCAATTTCACCCTTTACTTTATTATAGTAGACCCAGGAATCTTCTTTGGCTCCCATTGAGGTGACGATAAGAAACTGGCTTGCTCCATGAGCAAGGGCATTTTTGGCTATGCTCAGCGGATAGGTATAATCAACTTTATAAAAGGCCTCTTTGGAACCGGCCTTCTTCATGGTAGTACCCAGGCAGCAGTAAATGTCATCAGCCTCAAAAGGCACGCTAAGTGAATCAAGCGCTTCGAAGTCAACTACGTGCTCTTCGACGTCCATATCCGAAAAAGCCCCCCCCTTCCTTACCAATACTTTTACTGTATCGTACTCTGCATTTTCGCACAAAATTTTGACCAGACAACTACCTACAAGACCTGTAGCACCAGCCACCAAAGCGGTTTTTCCCATAGCGCTATATGTTTACACTGTGCTCAATATTGATTGTATTAACAATATTCATCAGCTCTTTCTGGACAACTTTCCCTTTGTCCTTATTATACCAGGAATGAATCATATGAATAAATTCCTCCTGCGTCTGAATAGGATTGAAGCTTTTCATCAGTTCTTGTGCGGGTGCTGGTCTGGGTCCCCAGGTGCCCAACACTTCCAGGTTCTCCTGTCTTAAGCAAACTAGCTTAGGGATGGCTTTTCTGTTTTCTGATAGAAAGCTATCCATCACTTCCGGATGTTCGTCTCTTAAAAGCAGCTTTAATTCAATATTTTCAGAAGCTTCAGCCATTTTCGCAAACACGGGAATATTTTGAGCGGCATCGCCACACCACGCTTCGGTAAAGACTACCCAGTAAAGTGGAATTTCCAAAGCTTGCAATGTTTCCAGTGTTTCTTCTGAAAGCTTCAATTTCTTATCCAATCTGGCCATGCGCTGAACATTCAAACGCGTAGCGCCGATCATACCAGGGCTGTGATCGCCACTGGTGGTTTTGTCTCCACTTAATAACTGCTCAATTAAGGCCAGGTATTCGGGATAATTCATCCCTTGTTTGATGTGGGATTCATTGATGGCTATAGACATAATTAATTATAGTTTTATGCCTTCCCAGGCTTCAAATTTTTCAATATCCTTATTCATCAGCTTAAAAATCATGGCCGCAATGGCAACATCATCCAGAAAGCCTATGGCTGGTATAAAATCCG
>JBGSXH010000227.1:0-7981 GCA_041751515.1 Cyclobacteriaceae bacterium
AAGAATGCGGACAATGATGAAATGTTTGATGAAAATGAGATGAAACTGGTCGATCAGTTCCGCTATGAAGGAGAATCCAATCCGGACGATATGTCCATCCTATACGTGCTGGAATCAAAGGACGGTAAAACAAAAGGCACATTAGTAAACGCATACGGCGTTTACGCAGATGCTGACACCGATGCGTTCATCAAAAAACTGGAAGATGAAGTAGCGCAATAGCGTTGCGTTATGCTTTCTTAGAGGCCAGTAAATATAAAACTGCCATTCTCACTGCCACGCCATTTTCCACCTGATCCATGATGATGGCCTGATCGGAGTCGGCAACATCCGAATTTAATTCAACACCCCGGTTAATCGGGCCGGGGTGCATGATTACAATGCGTTTATTCAGCCGGTCCAGCATGGCTTTATTAATTCCGAAGTATAGGGAATATTCTCTCAAAGAAGGAAAATACTTGATTTGCTGTCGCTCAAGCTGTATACGCAATACATTGGCCACGTCACACCACTGCAAGGCCTCCACAACATTGGTGCTGACTTTCACTCCCAGTGAAGCAATGTATTTAGGCAGCAGCGTGGCCGGCCCGCACACCATCACTTCAGCACCCAACTTCTGCAAAGCGAATATATTAGACAAAGCCACCCTGGAATGCAGGATGTCTCCAATAATAGCTACTTTTTTTCCGGCAACCCCACCAAGTTTTTCATGAATACTAAATGTGTCGAGCAAAGCCTGTGTAGGATGTTCATGCGTCCCATCGCCTGCATTGACAATCTGGGCTTTGATATTCCTTGAAAGGAAATGCGGCGCTCCCGGACTTGAATGGCGCATGACTACCATATCTACCTTCATGGCCAAAATATTATTGACCGTATCGAGCAGGGTTTCTCCTTTTTTTACTGAACTGTTAGAGGACGAAAAGTTGACTACATCTGCTGAGAGTCTTTTCTCTGCCAGCTCAAAAGATAACTTCGTTCTGGTGGAATTCTCAAAGAAGATATTTGCTATGGTGATATCTCTGAGGGAAGGCACTTTCTTGATGGGTCTGTTAATAACTTCTTTGAAATTAGCGGCAGTTTCAAAAATTAAAGCTATGTCCCGGGAGGAGATTTCTTTTATTCCCAGCAAATGGTTTACGCTAAGTTCCTGCTTACTCATGCATTATTGTTTATTAACCAGATTTGATCCTTTTCTTCTCCCTGCTCTTTCCATGCTACTAAAACCCTTTGACTGGCAATGGTATTGACGTGTCGGCCCACGTAATCGGGCGAAATGGGTAAGTCGCGGGTATATTTTCTATCAATGAGTGTAAGTAGTTCCACCTTTTCAGGTCTGCCAAAAGCCGTCATGGCATCGAGGGCAGCCCTCACGGTTCTTCCGGTAAAAAGAACGTCATCTACTATAATTACCTTTTTTTCTTCGATGATAAAGGGAACATGCGTGGCATTCGCTTTTAATGGCTGCTCTCTTCTGCGAAAATCATCCCGAAAAAAAGTAGTATCTAACCTACCGGTATGGATTGGTCGGCCAACATACTGCTCTAACTTTTGCTGCAGCCGCTCTGCCAGAAAAATTCCGCGCGGTTGCAGGCCTAAAATAGCAGAATGTTGAAAGTCACCATGATTTTCTATGAGTTGCTGGCATAGCCGATTAATAGTAATATCCAGCAGATGGCTATCGATAATAAGTTTTTTTTGCATAGCAGAGGTCTGTGCAAATATAAAAATAAAGGGTAAATATTAGCAGGTTCGCGCAATATTGTTCTTATAAAGCCTGGTTGTAGGTGACTTTATTAATGTAAAAAACTTCGCGGTTCAACTTGGCTTCAGTGGTGGCACTATTTTTTATCTTTTGAGTACCATAAGCATAGAAATACTCTTTGTACCAATTATGAATACTGCTCACTTCAGACCGAGTACTCTTAATCTCATCATTTTCGTATTGTGTTCGAATGTCATGAAAATTCTTTCCTTCCACCACCTGACTATCTTTCACAATTTTGGACCGAATAACATTATCCTGCATATACATCAACACAAGTTGCTCATTCTTAAAAGAAAGATTGACAAAACGCTCCAGATTAAAGGTAGTGATGTCGTTGATTTCAAAACAATGATCCCACTGCAGGGCCCCCATTTTATTGAAGCCCAAAACTACGGCGTGTGTATATCGGTAACCTGCAAAATTCATGTTGTTCATCCTGTTGGGACCATAATAGGGATTATGCCACATGGAGCCATAAGCATAGTGATGTGTATTATTGTTATATTTTGGATAGTAAGCCTCGGCGATCATAATATACTGTCCATTTCGCTCAATAATATCATGCACCAGCAAGCGATAATTGAACTTCAGCACTTTCCCCTTACTAATCCTTCTCTGAATTCTATCTTTCACCCGGCTTTCTCTTCTCTCCTTCATATAGCTAAAAAAATTATCCAGCTCTCCGTAGTTGTAGTGCCGCATAGTTGAGCTGCCATCGAGAAGGGTTTCCGCTATAAAAATTCCTCGGCTGTATCGGGATTTTTTACGCGCATAGGTACCAACAATAAAAACTTTGCCATCATCCAGTTTGGTGACAGCGCCATCTAATAAGGAATAGTTTCGCTCTGGCTTCAGCACCAGATTAGAAAGCATTTTCCCTTTTTCATTGTAAATTTTGAGCGCCAGGGTCGTTCGCTTGTCAGGCAGCCTTTCTGTGACCAAAATGTTTATCAGGTTATTTTCTTCATCTATAGAAAGGTCCATCAACTCGGTCTTGTCCCCGTACAGCCAGGGGAAGACCTTTGTCTTCTTGGTGGTAAGATCATAGTGGATGGCAGCTGCTCTAAAGTTGAGTTGCCCTGCGAGAATGGCATTATCGCCAATAACTTCAAAATGTGTTGGCGTTATAGGGGTTATTTGCTTGAAACGATGTTGTAAGGTGTCTCCGGAATAAAGGTCTAGTTCTACAATTCTTAAGTCCGTGGCAACAATGTCGCCGGTTTTAAAGAGGAGAAACAGCCGATTATCATCATAGTCGTAACCCGTAAATATAAGATCTGACTCAAATTCGTAGTTTTTAACCCACTGCTTAGTCAGCAGCGTATCGAACATTAAAAACTCCCATGCAGCAGTTTTCTTTCGAAGGTCTTTCTTTTTCAAATCTCTGAAAGCGATCAGTCCAAACTCTTCGGCATTGACGACTGTATAAACATTATCGTCATCACTAATATCCAGTTCCACACGTTTGGGTTGCTCCACCTGCGCCTGTAGCACTTGCGTAAATGCAAATACCAAACAACAGACTACTAGGCCAATAGACAATTTCATAATGTCTCCTTTCTCCAAATTTTCACTATGGAATATAAAGAAACAGCAAGTCATATCAAACTACAACCAGTGTATAACCCCCGAATTATTCTTGATCTTTTGACTTCTGTTCAATCTTCCAAAATATTGCTTCTTCGACTGGCATCACAGATAACCTGGGCTGTCTTACAAGCGGCATTTCTGCAAAATACTCATCAGCCTTTAAACCCTTAAGACTGACTGTTTGGTTCAGTTTGCGAAGAGGTTTTAAATTAACCGCTTCCCAATCACTGTCTGTGGGATCCGGATAGGATGTTTTCGATACCGTTGCTACCCCTACAATTTCCGGCGACTTCCCACTATGATAAAACAGGACTTCATCTGCAATTTCCATTTTCTTCAAATTATTTTTTGCCTGATGATTTCTTACTCCTGACCACACCACCTCCGTATCTTTCTCCAAATCGTCCCAGCTATATTCTTCTGGTTCTGACTTCACGAGCCAGTATTGCTTCATTGAACTCATTGCACTATAAGTTTTAATATATCCTGCTGATGGTCTACCACAGTGAAAGTTTTCGTGTCGTCACTCTGAAGGCTTAGGAGAAATGCATTGTCCTCTTCAATGTACTGCCATTGTCCAGCAATAGTCAGTGGCACATCTGCAGGGCCAGGGGTAAGTTCCCAGCCGCTCCCCGAAGCCTGCAACTGGAATCCATAACGAAATCTGGCAGGAGGGAAATCGAACGATTCCGTTCTGTAAACCTCATAATTATCCGTATCTTCCTCGTAACTATGGTACCAGGTTATGTCTAAAATATCAGGCATCATCACTTCGTCATCATCGCTGGAACAAGCCAAAGACAGGCTAAAGATCAAAAGAATGATGCTGATGCTATGTTTATTAATCATTATCATTTGTAAATTAAGCCGTAGATAGTAGTTGGTATAACCATTCTGCCATCAAATTGTGTCATAGAATAAAATAAAATACGCTTGGAAAATAAAGAAATTATAAAGCTGATCAAAAAAACTGCTGAACTCATGGAATTACACGATGAGAACAGTTTCAAAATACGCTCTTATAGTAATGCGGCTATAAAACTGGAGAGGCTCTCCAAACCTTTAAAGGAGCACACTCCGGATGAAATTGAGGCCATCGATGGGGTAGGCAAAAGTATGGCTGCCTTCATTGGAAATCTTATTAATAAAGGACAGGCACCCTATTTACAGGAACTGCTCGATAAAACTCCATTAGGCATTCAGGAAATGATGACCTTAAAAGGCATTGGCCCGAAGAAAATAAGAACTTTATGGCAAACGCTGGGCATAGAAGACAATGCCACCCTGCTTGAGGCCTGCCAGGCAGATAAAGTAGCGGCGATTAAAGGCTTTGGTGCCAAAACGCAGCAAAAGCTCATAGAAATACTCAAGTTCAACAATGCCAATAAAGGCAAAATGCGCTATGCTGAAGCGGAACCTTTCGTAGCCTTAATCACTCAAACCCTTCAACAAATTTTCCCAAATAAAGTATGGAATGTTTGTGGCGATATACGCAGAAAAAATCCCGTTGTTGAAAAGATAACCATTATTGGAGATAACAGCATTCCTGCAGCGGACCTGCAGAAGGCAATGGAAAGCCTACATTTTTTGTCGATGAATGAGCCAAAATCCGGACCATGTAGCTGGCGTGGGGCGGTTGCCGCTCACGCACTCACTGTGGAGGTTATCTTGTTAAACCCTGCTGACATTACAAAACAACTATTACTACATTCGGCGGGCAAAGCCCACCTTTCGGCTGTTGTTCATGAAGGAAAAACTGTCTATCAATTGTTAGAATCAGCGCATTTTAATGACGAGATTTCGTTTTTTGAACATATTGCGCATCAATTCATCCCTCCGGAAATGCGGGAGGGCCAGGGGGAATGGGAAATGGCTAAAGAATACAAAATCCCGGAATTGTTGAAGATTGACGATCTTAAAGGGATATTGCACAACCATAGCACATACAGCGATGGAAAGGATACACTGGAAGAAATGGCCAAACATTGCCAATCACTGGGCTTTGAATACCTGGGCATGAGCGACCACAGCAAAAGCGCTTTTTATGCCAATGGCTTATATGAAAATGTAGTAAAGAAACAGCAAGAGGAAATTGATGCGTTGAACGAAAAGCTTGCGCCATTTAAAATTTTCAAAGGCATTGAGTCCGATATTCTCGCAGATGGAAGTTTGGATTATGCAGACAATGTGCTCAGCACTTTCGATTTCATTGTAGCTTCTATTCATGGGAACCTGAATATGGACATCAATAAGGCAACCAACCGGCTGCTCAAGGCCATTGAAAACCCTTATACTACCATGCTGGGGCATCCGACTGGCAGGTTAATATTAATGCGGGAAGGCTACCCTATTGACCATAAAAAAGTTATTGACGCTTGCGCCAAGTACAATGTCATCATTGAAATCAATGCCAACCCAAAACGGCTCGACATGGATTGGCAGTGGGTCAATTATGCGCTGCAGCAAGGCGTAAAACTGAGCATAAATCCGGATGCTCATGAAAAAGCGGGGTATGACCACATGCGCTTTGGCGTATATATGGGCCGGAAAGGCGGATTGACCGCTGCGCAAACATTCAATGCCATGCCCTTAGACGAAGTAGAAAAATATTTTAATGACCGAAAAGCCGCTATTCAATCTTAATAATGCCTAAAACCAAAATTTTAGTAATCAGATTCTCCTCCATTGGAGATATCGTGCTAACAACTCCAGTAATAAGAGCCTTAAGAGTCCAGATCGATAACTCTTCAGTGCATTATTGTACGAAAAGGTCATTTCTGCCTATACTTTCTGAAAATCCATACATAGACAAAATTCACGTACTAGATGACAGTCTGAATGATTTAATTGCACAGTTAAAAGCCGAGCAGTTCGATTATATTATTGACTTACATAATAATCTTCGGACCAGACTCATCAAATTACGACTTGGCATCAAGTCATATAGTTTCGATAAGCTGAATTATGAAAAATGGCTGATGGTGAATTTAAAGGTAGACCGCCTGCCCAACCGCCATATCGTAGACCGCTATATGGAAACTGTGGCGCCACTAGGGGTAAAGACTGACAGTTTGGGCCTCGATTATTATATCCCTGAAAAGGATAATATTGCCATGGAGGATTTACCCGAAACCCATAGAGAAAGTTATGTCGCCTATGTAATTGGCGCTCAACACGCTACTAAGAAGCTTCCTGTAAACAGAATGATAGAGCTTTGCGATAAAATCAATAAGCCTATCATACTCATTGGTGCTAAGGAAGATCGTGAGACCGCAGATGCTATCGAAAGGTTTTTCAAAGAGAGCGATGTTTCTCAGCCTTATGAGGAATCGCTTGTGGAAATGAATAAAAAGGCGAAAATTTTTAATGCCTGTGGACTATTCAATCTCAACCAATCTGCAAGCCTTGTCAAGCAGGCACGTGCTGTTTTCTCTCACGATACCGGCCTGATGCACATTGCCGCAGCCTTCAAGAAAGACATTTACTCAATCTGGGGCAATACCATCCCTGGCTTTGGCATGTATCCCTACAGGACCAAGTTCATCGTTTTAGAAAACAATAAGCTTTCCTGCCGGCCCTGTTCTAAAATTGGTTACTCAAAATGCCCGAAAGGTCATTTCAAGTGCATGAATGAGATCATTTTCGACTTTTATATTCCTTAAGGCATGCAGAAATCTATCAGATTGTCACAATCTACAATACAGCCGCCGCTAACCTAATTTTCAGCATTACGTAAACTACCATTTTGGCCATGGGCAAATGATAAACAATTAATAATGAATGCATTTACCCTATTTTTAACCCCTTACGACCGAAGTATTGATGAACCATACTGATTTTACATTGTATTTATTAAGACATGCCAAGTCAAGTTGGGACCATCCTGATCTGACCGATGCAGAAAGACCCCTCAGTGAAAGAGGGCTCATCAATGCACCCAAGATGGGTGCAAGATTGGCAAAACTCAAGATCAAGCCCCAGCTCATACTCTCCAGTCCGGCCGATAGGGCAATATCGACAGCCCGGTTAATGGCTCCTGCGTTAGGGTATCCGATGGGAGACATCAAAACAATCGACTCGCTATACCATGCCTCTGACCAGCAACTGCTGCGCGTTTGTAATCAATTTATAGAACCAGGTCTGGAATCACTCATGCTGGTTGGGCACAACCCGGGACTGACAGACTTCTCCAATATGCTATGTGAGGAACAAATTGAAAATATACCCACCTGTGGTTTTATCAAAATTAGCCTGAATATCTCAAATGCCGTAAAAGCCGGTAGTGGCAAGTTAATTTTATTTGAATACCCCAGGAAGATAAAAGCCTAAGACCAGTCGCGCAAATCCTGCCATACTGCATCAAGAGCATCAGCTTGCTTCATCATTTTGTCGAAACGAGCAGCAACGGTCTCAGCGTTGGTTAATTCACCTCGCTCTTTAAGTTGCTGAAAATAAGCCACTCTGCTAAAATCTGCCTCATCACTGTCCCTGATAAGCCGTTGCATATCGGTATCTACTACGCCGGGAGCTACTGCGAAGGCCTTAATATTGGCACCCACCTGAGTCAGCTCTTCCTGCAAAGTTTCTGTAAAGCGGTTGAGTGCTGCTTTTGTAGCACCATAA
>JBGSXH010000228.1:0-8118 GCA_041751515.1 Cyclobacteriaceae bacterium
CCTCAGTGCCAACCAAAATTTATTTTCATTCTTTCAGCAACATCATCTCATTCGTCAACAAAAGGTAAACTATAAAATAAGTCAGCTCAATGTTGATGATGTGAAGAACCAGGTAACGCTTCAGATTGTCAACAGCTATACCCAAATACTGCTGGACAATGAGCTATTGCGGACTGCTGAAGAACGCTTTGAAGTAACACAAACACAACTTTCCCAAACAGAAAGGCTTGTGCAAGCGGGTTCGCAGCCTTTAGCACAATTGCTTGATATCCGCGCTCAAACTGCTACCGATGAACTGGAAGTGATTAATGCAGAAAACAATCTGGAGTTATCCATTTTAAGTCTCAAGCAAATACTGCAAATACCTGCCCGTCAGGAATTTGACATAGAGGTGCCAGAGTTGCCGGAACCCGATACTTTCCAGTATAATGAAACTGCTGAAGAGGTGTTTAATGTGGCCTTGCAAACACAGCCCAATATATTAAGTGCTGAAGAACAAATCAGAAGTGCAGAATACGATATAAAGGTGGCCAAGACCAATCTGTATCCGAGCTTATTTGCTCAGGCGGGCCTATTTACCAATTACTCCAGCATAGCACCTGATATGTTGCCAAGGCCGGGCGGAGAAGTACAGGAAAGGTTTGCTCCTATAGGGTTTGCCTTAATTGACGGCAACGAAGTGCCTGTAATATCCAACACTGCCCAAAGAGTACCGGTGGAGTTTGTAACAAATACTTATCAGAACCAACTTGATGCTAACTTGAGAAGATTAGTGGGAGTAAACCTGAATATTCCGATTTTCAGTGGAATGCAGAATCGCAGGCAGGTAAGCAGGGCGGTAGTGGGCAGAGATATGGCACGGTTAAATGCGGTCAATGAGCAACTCAACTTAAGACAAAATATAGAACAGGCTTATCTGGATGCAAAAACTGCCTCTAAAAGATTTAGGGCTGCGCAACAGCAGGTAGAATCGCTTCAGGAAGCCTTTAGGGCAACGGAACAAAGATTTAACCTCGGGGCTATCAATTCTGTAGAATACAATGTTTCGCGAAACAATCTCGCACAGGCTGAATCACAAATGATTCAATCCAAATACGATTACTTATTCAAATTAAAAATTCTAGATTTCTATCAAGGTAAACCTTTATCCTTTTAAGCATTATGGCCAGGAAGAAAAAATCTAATAAAACATTATACATTGCGCTAGGCATTATCGTGCTCGCTATTGTAGGGGCATTAGTGGCCAAGTCCACGGGGCTGATAGGCAAACCCAATGAAATTGAGGTAGAATATGCCAAAGCAAAACGCAGCACCATCGTTGAAAAGGTGAGCGCTTCGGGTATGATACAGCCTGAGAAAGAAGTTAAAATAAGTCCGGATGTGCCGGGTGAAATTACTGAACTGCATGTCGCAGAAGGTGATTCTGTACAGCAGGGACAACTTCTCATCAAAATTCGACCTGATAATTACCAGGTAGCACTTTCCAGATCGCAGGCCAACTTGAACCAGCAGAAAGCTAATTTTACTGAATCGCAGGCCAGAATGACCCGTGCTGAAGCGCAATTTAACCGTGCTAAATTGCAATATGAGCGTCAAAAAGGTCTTTATGAGGAGAAAGTTATTTCCACAGCCGATTTTGAGCAGGCAGAAGTGGACTTTAAAGTTGCTGAACAAGATTTAGTGTCTGCCAAGCAAACAGTTGAAGCTGCCCGGTATTCTTCTCAAAGTGCAGAGGCCTCCGTCAGTGAAGCACAGACCAATCTTACGCTTACCAGCGTTTATGCGCCGGTAACAGGCACAGTTTCCAAGCTGTTGGTAGAACAGGGTGAGCGCGTCGTAGGAACTTCTCAAATGGCAGGTACAGAAATGCTGAGAGTAGCCGACCTGAATTTAATGGAAGTGAGGGTAGACGTCAATGAAAATGACATTATCCGTATCTCCATCGGAGATACAGCGATAATAGACGTAGATTCTTATGCTCATACTTCCAAAAAATTTAAAGGTGTTGTTACTGCAATAGCGAATACAGCAAAAGAGAAAACTACCGCAGATGCTGTGACCGAATTTGAAGTAAAGGTAAGGGTGTTGAATTCTTCCTACGCAGACCTTCTCAAGGAGAAGCAGCGTTCGCCTTTCCGCCCCGGAATGACGGCTTCTGTTGATATTATTACGCAAAGAAAAGAGCAGGTGTTATCTGTGCCTTTATCCGCAGTAACCACCAGGAGTGAAGCCGATAAGCGCAATGATGAGGAAGGTGACGATGATGAAGAAGCACCATCGCGGGAAGCAGCACCGGAAGATGACAGGCTTGCCCAGGCAGAAATGAGAGAGGTAGTTTTTATAGAAGAAGATGGCAAAGCTAAAATGGTATACGTGACTACCGGCATCAGTGATTTCGATAACATTGAGATTTTAAGCGGTCTGGAGGAAGGTGCCAATGTGATTTCTGGTCCGTTCGTTGCCATTTCAAAGCGCCTGAATGACGGCGATGCGATCACCACGGAAAACAAGCCGGAAGATCAAAAAATAGCAGGGAAGGCTAAAAAATAGCTCGTATTCTTAAAGCATAAAATAAAAAAAGCAGCAGTGGTTTGTCACTGCTGCTTTTTCATTTTAGAGAATTGATTTTATAAGTTCTGCCCATCCTGCTCGACCATTTTTACCAGGTTTTCATATAACTTATGAATGGGAAGTCCCATCACATTATAGAACGAACCTTCAATCCTTTCGACGCCAATCATCCCTATCCATTCCTGAATACCGTAAGCTCCGGCCTTATCATAAGGCTTGAACTGGCTAACATAGTAGGCAATTTCCGGGGTGCTCAATTTTTTGAAGTAAATTTCAGTAGTATCTTCAAAAGTGATACGATTGGTATTGCTGTGGAGGCAAACGCCGGTGACAACAGTATGCCGACTTCCGGAAAGTCTTTTTAACATATTCATTGCTTCTACCTTGCCCTTAGGTTTGCCAAGCAATTTATTTCTATGCAGGACTACGGTATCTGCGGCAATGACAATGGCATCACCAATAGGTTCGCTAAAGTGCATAATTTTTTGTTCCGCAAGGTGGGAGGGTACACTGCGCAAAGGCATGCCATCAGGAATAATCTCCTCCATATTCGTGGGTGCTACTGTAAATGTAAAGCCTGCATCGGTCATGATGCTTTTTCTTCTTGGCGAATTAGAAGCAAGTATCAACGGGTGTTTGAAATTCATCTTCTTTTATTGTTCCGAATAAAAATCCACAAATAACTTTGGGATAAAAATAGGTTGATTTTTGAGGCATAGTATAACCGCTATGGCATACTTTTTTTACCTCCTCCATGGTAATGTCGCTGGTAATAAGAGCACAGTCCGCCTTGCCGGTATATATTTGCTGCAGGCAGTTGGTAAAGCTTCGTTCGAAAGAAATATGCTCTGAAGAACGCTGCTTATCGCCAGGAATATTGAATATTTTTTCAATAATAAAGTAATGCATCACCGTTAGGTCAAGTTCCTTTACCACCAGTGGAAACCGCCAGCTCATAGTTTCAAAAACTTCCGGTTTCAGCCGAATTTTGTAAGCATTTTCTTCGAATATTAGTCCGAAGGCCCATTGCTTACCAAGAATAATTTCCTGAATATCCCCTACGTTTTCTACAGGCTTGATGGTAAAATACTGCCCAATTTTGGATAATATAGCCTCCTCATCAAAATCCGCGATCTGATGAATCAGACGATGTGTAGGCAATATCCGCAAATCGTCAGCTTCCGAATTGGTAAGATACATCATGTGAAAATTAAATGCCTCCATGCCGGTCGCTTTGCCATTCTCTTGCAACTGGGCTTTTCGATAGGCTAACGAACCTTCGTAGCGATGATGACCGTCTGCTAAAATTATTTCCTTATCAGCCAATGTACTCAAGAATAATTTCATTACCTGTGCATCATGAATGACGCTGAGGACATCCCGGACCCCTTGGTAATCCTCCGATTCATAGAGCGGATGAGCCATGCTTTCGTCCATATACTCCTCCAGCATGAAGTCCGGGTCGGTATACAAACCATGAGTCGGGCTTGCATTGAGCTGTGTTTTCGCTAATATATCGATTCTGTCATTGACAGACTTTGGAATGGTGTTTTCATGTCTTAAAATGACGTCATCATCCCAATCATATGCTCTGATGTTGCAGATAAAGCCTTTACGAACATATTCTTTAGCGCTGCCATGTAGCGTAAAATATTGGTAATAGACATAGATGCCCGGCAAAGGGTCTTGCGCAATAATGCCCTTCAGCTTCCACTCTTCTAGGGTTTTTCTAGCAGTTTCAGCAGGCTCTTCGCCCAGCGGTACTGAGAGATGGATACTATTGTATGGGTTTTGGTATAATGTTTTTCTTTGTTTTTCACTGACAACATCAAAAAGCGGAGAAGTAAGGGTTTCGATATCTTGCCCCAGGGTATCATTGTATCGCCATGGACGTATCGGGCGGATTTCAGCCATAAATTAATTTTTTAATCTGTTGCGCCAGGCGCTGGTTTCATGGGTTGCTGTAGGTTTGCTTGACACCAGCTGCTTCCTGCTGCCTAATAATGATACGGCCAGTGCCGCTGCAAGTTGCTCCGTTTCCGGGGTAACATTTGCTGCAAGCATGTCTGGCCGGAAGTGCTCCTCTACGAATTTTGTATTGAAATTGCCACTGATAAATGCTTCATGCTGCATGACAAATTTACAGAAGGCCAGCGTGGTAGTGATGCCGGTAATTTCATACTCATCAATGGCACGAATCATTCTGTTTCTTGCTTCATCCCTGTCTTGCCCAAAAGTAATCAGCTTGGCGATCATAGGGTCGTAATGGATGGGAATGTCCATGTCCTGCTCAAAACCATCGTCTACACGAATGCCATATCCCTGAGGGCGCTTATAGGTGCTTAGTTTGCCAATGTCTGGCAGGAAGTTGTTCTGTGGGTCTTCAGCATACACCCTTACCTCAATGGCATGGCCATTAATGGTCAGGTCTGACTGTTTGAAAGAAAGCGGTTTACCCTCTGCAATCTTTATCTGCTCCTTCACCAGGTCTTTTCCAGTGATTTGCTCCGTTACAGGATGTTCTACCTGCAGGCGGGTATTCATTTCCAGAAAATAGAAATTCAGGCTTTCATCGACAATAAACTCTACTGTACCTGCACCATAATAGTGGCAGGCGCGGGCAACATCCACTGCTGCTTTTCCCATAGCTTCGCGCATTTGAGCATTAACAACGGCACTTGGCGCTTCCTCGATGACCTTTTGGTGCCTGCGTTGCACACTGCATTCACGTTCAAACAGATGAACAATATTTTGATGCTGATCTCCTAAAACCTGTATTTCAATGTGTCGGGGAGAGTTAATGTATTTTTCGATGAACACAGCACCATCGCCGAAGGCTGAGCGCGCTTCACTCACTGCCCTGTCCATCTGACTTTCAAAATCAGCTTCTTTTTCCACTACGCGCATGCCTTTGCCGCCACCACCTGCACTGGCTTTGATAAGAATGGGATAACCGATTTCATCGGCCCTTTTTTTGGCGGCTTGAATGTCGGTGATGGCTTCTTCCGTGCCTGGCACCATGGGGATATCATACTTACTTACTGCGGCTTTTGCGGCAAGCTTGCTGCCCATGATTTCAATGGCCTCAGGCGAGGGCCCGATGAATATAAGGCCTGCTTTGGCCACTGCGCTGGCAAACGCAGCATTTTCAGATAAAAACCCATATCCGGGGTGAATGGCGTCCACCTTCATCTTCTGGCATAATTCGATGATATAATCTCCACGAAGATAGGAGGCCGAAGAGGCTGCGGGACCAACGCAAACCGCCTCATCTGCGTAGCGGACATGCAATGCTTCCCGGTCTGCTTCGCTGTATATTGCGACTGTTCTAATGCCCATTTCCTTTGCAGAGCGCATAATCCGCAAAGCAATTTCTCCTCTATTAGCAACTAATATTTTTTTTATTTCCTTCATGAATAATATCTTGTAAAAATTTATATGTAAGAAACCTTACAATGCTACTGAAATATTTGTAATTTTCTAAGGTAGAAAGAGAGAAATTACAATGCTCTTTTTTTGCAAGCAGCGTAATTTAATATTACATTTGTGTGTTTTGTGATGCTACAAAAAATCAATATACGATATTAATTAAACAGATTACCGTGGATTTATTCGAAAAACTATTGAGTGACAGAGGTCCCCTGGGCAGGCACTCAAACGTAGAAGAGGGTTACTTTATGTTTCCCAAGCTGGAAGGGGAGATAGCACCAAGAATGAAGTTTCGTGGTAAGGAAGTATTGACATGGAGTCTTAATAATTACCTGGGCCTTGCCAATCATCCTGAAATACGAAAAGTAGATGCTGAGGCAACTGCAGAATGGGGGCTGGGTTATCCTATGGGTGCTCGCATGATGTCAGGAAATACCTCTTTTCATGAAAAACTCGAAGTTGATCTTGCCGACTTTGTGATGAAGGAGTCTGCCATGCTGCTTAATTTCGGTTACCAGGGAATTCTCTCCATTATTGATGCTATAGTAGACCGTAAGGATGTTATTGTTTACGATGCGGAGTCTCATGCTTGTATTATTGATGGCGTGAGATTACACATGGGTAAGCGATTTGTGTTCCCTCATAATGATATGGACAATCTGGAAAAACAGTTGTCCAGAGCGACCAAGCTTACTGCCGAAACGGGTGGAGGTATTCTGGTCATTACCGAAGGTGTTTTCGGAATGAGCGGCAATATGGGTAAACTCAAGGAGATCATTGCTTTAAAAGAAAAGTTTAACTTCCGCTTATTGGTTGATGATGCACATGGTTTTGGAACAATGGGTAAAACCGGTGCCGGTGCTGGTGAAGAGCAGGGAGCACAAGAGGGTATTGACCTCTATTTCTCTACTTTCGCCAAATCTATGGCCAGTATAGGTGCTTTTGTTGCTGGAGATAAAGGCATAATTCACTTCCTGCGTTATAATACCCGCTCTCAGATTTTTGCAAAATCATTACCAATGCCTCTTGTCATTGGGGGTATTAAGAGACTGGAGATGCTAAGGAAGATGCCGGAGCTCAAAGATAAACTTTGGGAAGTAGTGCATGCCTTACAAGGTGGCTTGAGAGAAAAAGGATTTAACATAGGTACAACGGAATCTCCGGTAACACCGGTTTTATTGACTGGTGGTGTTGGTGAAGCAGCTACTTTGAGTAAAGATCTAAGAGAAAATTTCAATATTTTCTGTTCTGTCGTCATTTACCCTGTTGTTCCTAAGGATGTTATCATGTTGAGGTTGATTCCAACGTCTTCTCATAGCCTTGCAGATGTCAAGGAAACGATTGCAGCATTCGAAGCAATTAAGGATAAATTAGAGAGTGGCGTATATAGAAATGGTGCGCTGGCAGCAGCCTTTCACAACTAAATTTTAAAAAAAACAGCGTTTAAGCTTGAAATTTAGACATTTTACTTATATTGCTTCTTAGTAAACCAAAATTAATAATCATTAACCGTAAAAAAATTGTTCATGAAAAGATTTGATGAAGTAAGAGATCTAATAATGTCCCTGGAAGGCGACTTTGAAAAATTCTACGACAAAGAGAATCAGGCAGCTGGTACCCGCGTTAGAAAAGGTATGCAAGAGTTGAAGAATCTTGCGCAAGAGATCAGAATTGAAGTGCAGGATCGTAAAAATAAAGAAGCGTAAAAACTTCTACTTTAGAAAAAAGGTGAAAGTAAGCTTTCACCTTTTTTTATGCCTAAAAATCAAAATTTAGAGGTTTTCATGGCTTTGATGATGTTTTCCCTAAGAGTTTCAGAACAGGGTAAAAGTGGTAAGCGCACATGATTTTCCATCAGTCCGAGCTCAGTTAATACTTGTTTTACACCCACAGGATTACCCTCCGCATACATAAAAGCATTCAGCTTTTCAATTGAATAAAGCGCTTTTTGTGCTGCTGTATAATTTCCTTTCAGAGCGGAATCGACCATAGTATAGAACGTATCCGGAAGCGCATTGGCCAATACAGAAATGACTCCCGTTGCGCCAATAGCCATCAATGGTAAGGTTAGCAAGTCATCACCGGAGATGAGCATAAAATCTTTGGGCTTCTGATGCG
>JBGSXH010000229.1:0-4871 GCA_041751515.1 Cyclobacteriaceae bacterium
ATATTGTTTAAAGCGGTATGTCAGTGGTTGGGTATTTCTATAAAGGGCATCGACATTGACACTAAAGCGAAAGATATTGGTGTCATGATAGAGGGAGAGGGTGCTGGTGCCATAAACAAGCGACACTGGAAAGGCAGAAAAGCCCGCAAAAGAACGATGCAGTGGCTGCAAGACCTCATTGAAGAGGCGCGAAAGGAGGAGCTTGTCGCAATCCCCGATACTGTTTTCTCTGACATGCTACGGTATAGAGATGAAAATGATGAACGCTTGCCTCCAAAGATTCTTGCTCTTGAGCTTATCAGTATCATCAGACCGACAGTGGCCGTCGCCCGGTTGCTGAACTTCACCATCATAACCCTTCATTTGTTTCCAAAATATCGGCAGCGAATAAAAGAGGGCGATCGGGCGCTCATGACAAATTTTGCCAAGGAGGTGCGGCGTTTCTTTCCGTTTTCCCCATTTTCAGTAGCCATGGTAAAAAAGGACTTCGTATGGCAAAATACCCACTTTACTGAAGGTGCCAAAGTGTTTTTAGACATTTACGGAACGCACCACAGCGAGAAGGAATGGACGCAACATGATCATTTTAACCCGGACCGGTTTAAAGCATGGAAAGGAAATGCTTATAAACTGATACTGCAAGGAGCTGCGGAGTACAACCATCATCGCCAATGCCCTGGCGAGTGGATTACTACCGCAGTGATGGAGTTTGTTATCAAAGTTTTTTGCGAGCGTATCCTATTCGATATGCCTGCACTAAACATAGACATTGACCTTTCGCGCTTTCCCGCTATGACGGAAGACAACATTTATCTCTCTAAAATCACATTAATTCATTAAAATATCAATACATTTTTCAGTGCATAAGGAACACAAAGTATTGTCATCATTCAATATATTTGTAGTAAATTAGTGTTTGAGGCTTTAGTTGAATCAAGGATACTACATATTTATATTTTTTATAGCATCGATAAATGTTTGCTGTATAACCGCACGTTATGAATAGGAATGAGTTTTTTATTGTTGGAATAGGTGCCTCCGCAGGAGGGATGGAACCATTAAAGACATTTTTCAATACAATTCCTAAAGACGTTAATGCAGCTTTTGTCATTATCCAGCACTTGTCCAGAGACTTTAAAAGTCTCACTGCTGACTGGCTCAGCCAATGTACTGAATTACCAATTGAGACAGTCAACGACAGGACGGAGATTTTACCAGGCCATATTTATTTGCACCCGGAGCACAAGATTTTAAAAGTTAGTGGAAAAACGCTTATTGCCGAGAAAAGGCATATTGATGAAGTCACCAATCTTTCTATTGATGCCTTCCTGCATACTTTGGGTAGGGAAGCTAATGAGAAAGCTATTGGTATCATTCTTTCCGGTACCGGAACAGACGGTTCCAGAGGCATTAAGACCATAAAATCTTATGGTGGTGTGGTGTTGGTGCAGGACCCTGCATCTGCTACTTTTGATAGTATGCCCAGCATTGCCATTAGTGCAGACGACCCTGACCTCATATTGCCACCAAAAGCATTGGCCGAGCACCTGATACGCTATGTTAACCACCGTGCCAGTTTGAGCGAAGTTCGAAGCGAAAGTTGGGAGGAAGACGATAAAGTCATTCAGGACATTATTACCCACGTGAGTGAATACAGTAGTGTTAATTTTAAAGGGTATAAAATTAACACCATTTTGAGAAGGATTGAAAAGCGAATCAAACTCAACCGGTTGCATAGTTTATCGGAATACTACCATTTTACCAAAAATAATCGTAACGAAATACATATCCTGTATAAAGATTTGCTGATAGGCGTCACCTATTTTTTCAGAGACAAGGAAGCTTTCAGGGTGCTGGAAACGAAAGTAATTCCGGAGCTCTTTAAAAAGAAAACTTATGAAACGGTAAGAATATGGGTAGCCGGTTGTTGCACGGGGGAAGAGGCCTATGCTATGGCCATATTATGCGAAGAGTATCGGGAAAAAAACAGTTCTGCAGTCCCCTATAAAATCTTTGCTACAGACCTGGACAATAAATCCATAGAATTTGCAAGTATAGGGCGATACAATGAAGACATTGCTAAAGATCTCAGTCAGGAAAGACTGGAGAAATTCTTCAATAAGCAGGGCGATTTTTATGAGATCAAGCGAAGTATTCGTAAGAAAATCATTTTTGCGCAGCATAACCTCATAGTAGATCCTGCTTTTATAAAACTCGATCTGCTTTCTTGTAGAAACTTATTCATTTACCTAAAAGCGGAGATACAGAAAAAGCTGCTAAAGAACTTCAGCTTTGCCCTGCATCAAAACGGTTATTTATTCCTGGGTGCCAATGAAACTTCGGATGGGGTTGATAGTATTTATGCAGCAGTGGACAGTAAATGGAAGATTTATAAAAACCAGGCAGGTCGGCATAGTGTGGTGCCGGAATTTGGAGGAGCAGGATATATTGGTCAAAAACCTGCCATTGCTGATACCGCTGAAGAAAGTTTTGAAAGACGGTCCACCAATGGTAGTGCTAAGCTAGATGCCTTTGAAGAAATGTTGTTGGAAGAGTTTGTGCCGGCATGCATATTTCTAAATGCCAAAAACGAAGTGGTATATACCCATGGAGAGCTAGGTAAATATTTGAAAATACCCAATAAACGGATGAATTACAGCATTTTTAATATGCTGAACGAAAGCCTGTACATCCTTTTTAAAAATGCCATTAGAAAAATTAAGAACGATGCATTAATCGTTCACTATAAAGATGTGCCGATACGGTCTGAAGGACGAAAAATCAATATCAACCTCAGCTTTAAATCCTTACCGAGCACAAGAGATAAAACGCGATATATACTGATTGAATTCATAGAAAGAGCAGAACAGGCGTACGCCAAAGTAGATGCTGACGAGTCACTTGACAATAATGACGCTTTGAAAATGCTCGACGATATGGAACTGGAATTGAAGTTGACCAAAAAGGAGCTGCAATTTACAGTCGATGAACTGGAAACCCTGAACGAAGAGCTCCAAGCCTCCAATGAAGAAATGCACTCTTCGAACGAGGAACTGCAAAGTACTAATGAAGAAATACAATCCTCCAATGAGGAGTTGCACACTGTCAATAGTGAACTACAACTTAAGTTTGAGGAGATTAAAGGCCTGCACAATGACATCAATAACCTCATCATCAACACGCAATTTACTATCCTTTTTTTGGACAAAGAGCTTAAAATCAGGCGATTCACACCTGCAGCACAGGCTTCCTTTAATATTATGGAAACTGATATCGGTAGGCCTATTGGCCATTTGACGCATGCATTTAAGTACCCGGATATGTTAAGCGATACGGAACTGGTATTGAAAGAGCACCATACCATTGAAAAAGAGGTGGAAGATGTGCATGGGGAATATTTTAAGCTCAGGATATTACCATATTTTACAGAAGATGAAAAAGTTGATGGTGTGGTCATGACATGCGTGAACGTCACCAATTTAAAGCAGGCATTAATTGACCTGGAACAACGCAGCAAAGAACTGGAAATATCCGAGGAAAGCTGGAAATCGCTGGTCAATCATACGCCGGATCTAATTTCCAGATATGAAACTTCTTTGAAGATTGTCTCTATCAATCAGGCTTATCTGGATTTTCATAATGTCAAAACAGAAGATGTAATTGGCAAAACCAATGAGGAGCTAAAAAAACCGGTTGAGCCTTCCACACGGGCTGCCTGGATTGAAAGTCTGAAAGCCACTTTCGAAACCGGCGAAATTATGCATGCCTTCTATAATTTTTATCAGGGTAAAAATGAAAAGCACTTTTACTCTTCTTTCGTTCCTGAGTTCAAAGACAATAGCACAGAAGTCAGTCATGTCATGAGCATCTGCAGGGATATGACCTCCATAAAGAAGCATGAGCTGCTCATCCAGGACCAGGTACAGGAACTCAAACGGGTAAATACCGATCTTGACAACTTTATCTATACCGCCTCTCATGATTTAAAAGCACCAATTGCCAATATTGAAGGGCTTAACAGACTGCTGAGAAACAAGCTGATGAATAAGCTCGATGATGCCGAAATTGAAGTCGTTAACCTGATTGATGATTCTGTGAGGAGATTCAATAAGACCATAAAAGAGCTCACTGAGATAACCAAAGTGCAAAAGAATACGGATAATAACGTTGAAAGTATAGTCCTGGAAGAGATTGTCACTGATGTTAAATTGGATCTTGGAAGCGCAATTTCAGAAGCGAATGCCAGCATTACAGAAGATTTGCAGGTAAAAGAAATCAAATTTGCCAGACATTATTTGAGGAGTATCATTTACAATTTGCTTTCCAATGCTATAAAGTATAGTGCCGAAGGAAGACAGCCTGTCATACAACTTAAAACTTATGCTGAGGGCGACTATGATGTCATCAGTGTCACAGACAATGGCATGGGATTGACCAGAGCGGAACAGGCCAAGGTGTTTGGCATGTTCAAAAGACTGCATGCACATGTGGAAGGAAGCGGTATTGGTTTATACACTTTAAAAAGAATGCTTGAAAACAACAAAGGAAAAATTACACTGGAAAGCACTAAGGACAAAGGTTCTACCTTTAAAGCCTATATACCAAGAAACACAGCCGACTAGATTAAAATTGATGCATGTTGCTACATAAGTAGCTGAAAATGAATTAATTAATCTCTTATTTTCGTAACATTCAAATACGGGCGTAGTTAATATATAGTAATCATTTTTTTATTCATTTTAATTTTTTAGTTATGTCTGTTATTAAAATTATAGAGGTAATTGCGAGCTCAGATAAGAGTTTTGATGATGCTACGCAGCAAGCTTTATTGGAAGCTTCCAAAAGTGTGAAAAATATCAA
Source organism: Cyclobacteriaceae bacterium (assembly GCA_041751515.1). Taxonomy (GTDB): domain Bacteria; phylum Bacteroidota; class Bacteroidia; order Cytophagales; family Cyclobacteriaceae; genus JBGSXH01. Next base: position 4,861 of record JBGSXH010000229.1, read on the forward strand.
ATCCCTCTATG
>JBGSXH010000230.1:0-2155 GCA_041751515.1 Cyclobacteriaceae bacterium
TCAGAACCTTGATGTTATTCTGCAAAGGTTATTGATTGTAAATAATCTTAAAACGTCAGATCCGAATATTAATCCTATCCATTTAAGGGCATTTTTCTTTGAACTTTGCGAGAAGTATGCAGAGTTATGCCATGACTATGACATCCACCTAATGAACGATATTTCCGAAAACACCATCATCGCAGCAGATGATAAAATCTTAAAAGTGGCTGTGGAGATTATATTAGAGAATGCCATTCAATATCGGAATAACTATCGTCCGAATTACATCAAACTTTCAGCAACGACGCATTATGAGGCTGGCAATGTGAAAATTCACATCACAGATAATGGTACAGGCATACCAGAAGATCTAAAAGGCAAGATATTTAATATGTTTTTTAGAGGGAGTGAAAAGGCCGACGGTTCCGGGCTTGGATTGTATATTGCAAAAACGGCCCTGGAGAAAATGAATGGAAATGTCAGGCTGGAATCCAGCGATGAGTCTGAAACTGTATTTTCGATAACGTTGCCAGAAGGAAAAATGGCTGTTGAAAATACACAACAGCCATTTTAGCAGGTTATCTTTAATCTTCATTCAAAAGGCTCTCTGCTGATATGGCAGCACCTTCGTCAATATCTTCAGCATTTAACGTGTCTTTGGTATTGTTTGAGACTGCAGGCGCAGCAGTGGCTTCCTCTTTAGGTAATGGAGTATAGTTTTCCGGAATCACCGGCTCTTTATCTTCCGCAGCAACGTAAGGGAAAATTTCAACAATAGGGCTTTCAACTACATCCGGCACACGGAAAGTGACCAGCATATTGCTTAGGCTTTCATAGATCCGGTCATATGCCTCTCTGGCATTGTGCGCCGAAACCAACATAAACTGTGTAATCTTTTTCTCTTTCCCACTGTCCTCATCAGCTACGGTATAGGTAATCTTGCACTTATGCCAGATGTCAATATCATCATAATGAAAAACATCAACAATATTACTCTTGCTGATATTGGTCACCTGAAAATCGCCACGGATGATACTTCCCAACTCTTCATAAATTCTTGCTTCCGCTTCGGTAAAAGAGACAGCATCTACCAAATAAGGTTCTGATACATTTTTCACCTTCCCATCTTCAGATTCTTTTTGATATTTTACTTTGCAGATAAACCAGATTTTCATATAATATGATGTTTGATAAGTTAAAATTGAAAATAATAACAGCAACACTCAGCCCCTATCAAATGGGGACTGTGGCGCTTGACGTTATCCAATTGAGCGCGGAAGATAAAACTTAAAACCAGGATAATAAAATTTTTAAGTCTTTTCCCTGAGCTCATATATTGATGACAGGCTGTTAAAAAAAGCTATATTTACCCAAATTTTACATTATGAGGCTGAAAGAGGAAAAAATAATTATTAGTTGCGGCAAATTTATGGCCCCATATGTTATCGATGAACTGATGACACTGGGATATCCTATCGTGGAGCAAGACCATATGCAAGTCAGTACATTGGGCTATTTTAAGGATGTCATGTTTTTAAATTTGCACCTGCGGACAGCCACACGGATCTTATGGCCGATTTCGGAATTTAATGCGACACACCCCAGTCACCTTTATAAGCAAATCAAAAAACTTCCCTGGGAAGACTTTTTTGAGGCGGAAGATTATATCAGTATCAATTCCTATGTTCACAATGATTTTATCAACGATACCCGATTTGCCAATGTCAAGGTAAAGGATGCTATTGTAGACCGTTTCATTGACATAAAAGGCAAGCGGCCGGACTCCGGGCCCTTGCGACATGGCGTCAACATCTTCCTTCACTGGGTGCTCGACAAATGTCAGCTTTATTTTGACACTTCCGGGGACCCCATCGCCAAGCATGGCTATCGCAAACTTCCATATAAAGCGCCTATGATGGAGTCTTTGGCAGCTGCTACCATTCTTGCTACCAAATGGGATAGCAACAGTACTTTTATTAACCCTATGTGTGGCAGTGGCACCATTGCCATTGAAGCAGCCATGATGGCTTCTAAAACACCACCGGGACTGTTTCGGGAGAAATTTGGCTTTATGGCTTTGAAAGAGTTTATCCCTTCGCAATGGGAGGTGCTTATAGAAGAGGCCAAAAAAGACATCATCGCCAATCCTGATGTGAAAATTATTGCCAATGAC
>JBGSXH010000231.1:0-1786 GCA_041751515.1 Cyclobacteriaceae bacterium
AGAATTAAAAATCATGGAGCCAAAAGGCGATCTTCAGCATTTGGAATTTGACATTCCTGCAAGAGGTTTGATTGGTTTGAGAAACAATATTCTTACTGCTACTGCAGGTGAAGCGATCATGAATCACCGCTTCCAGTCTTATGAACCCTTTAAAGGAACGATTCCTGGTAGAATTAACGGTTCTCTCATCTCCATGGAATCTGGTTCTGCTACAGGTTATGCGATTGATAAACTTCAAGACAGGGGTTCATTTTTTGTAGATCCCGGTGATGATCTCTATGTAGGTCAGGTAATTGGAGAGCATAGCCGCGCCAACGATATTGTCGTGAATGTGGTAAAAGGCAAGAAACTTACCAACATGCGTGCTTCAGGATCCGACGATAACGCCAAAATTGCTCCTTCTAGAAAGTTCTCTTTGGAAGAAGCGATGGAATACATTCAGAAAGATGAATACCTAGAAATCACACCGCAAAGCATTCGAATGCGTAAAATTTACCTCGATGAAGGTGAAAGAAAACGCATGTCATCGAAAGATTCATAGTAGTACAAAGGGAAGCAAGTAGCTTCCCTTTGCTATTATTTTATTTTCTCTGCTGGCTCATCGCATCCCACATTTCGGTAGGAATTTGATCGAGATGATTGAACTCTCCGGCTCCTTTGAGCCATTCGCCACCATCCAAGGTTACCACTTCCCCATTCATATAGGCTGCATAATCCGAAACCATATACGCTGCTAAATTGGCCAGCTCCTGATGCTCTCCCACTCTGCCTACCGGCACTTTTTTTGCCGGGTCAAATTTCTTAACAAGCTCACCGGGCAATAGCCTCGACCAGGCGCCTTCTGTCGGAAACGGACCAGGTGCAATGGCATTAAGCCTGATGCCTCTTCCTCCCCATTCTACAGCCAGTGACCTTGTTAAAGCGAGCACACCTGCTTTAGCACATGCAGATGGCACAACATAACTTGAGCCTGTCCATGCGTAAGTAGTAACAATATTTAAAAACACACCTTTCTGCTTCTCAGAAAGCCATTTTTTTCCTACTGTAAGTGTACAGTTATATGTTCCCTTCAGCACTATATCTACAATAGTATCAAACGCCCTCGAAGAAAGTCGTTCTGTCGGGCTTATAAAATTTCCGGCAGCATTATTAACCACAATGTCCAGCCTTCCAAACCGGGTATAAATCTGCTCAACCAAATTTTCTACCCCTTCAATATCCCTTACGTCACAAGCAAGTGGCAAGACTTCACTGCCAAATGCTTCAGAAAGCGCTTTGGCACTTTCCTCCAGAACATCCAGCTTTCTGCTGGTGATCACCAGCTTGGCACCAAGACTTAACATATAGCCTCCCATAGCCTTCCCTAAGCCTGTACCTCCTCCGGTTATAAGTATTACTTTGTCTTTTAAGCTGCCCTCTCGCAGCATTCCTTGCGTATGCATATAGAATAAGTTTTTATAGTTCAGGTAACCAATTTATTAACATTACTTCCGAAGGTTAATAATACCTAATTCTAAATAAAAATGCTCCCTAAACCTTATTTTTAGTTGCATTGCATTAAGCTTAGCGAAATTTATTCTATGTTTGTGGGCTGGCATACGCAATGCATTACGGAGCGCTGTGTCATGCAAAGCAAGTGTTGGTAGTTATAGCAGAGATAGCTCGTATAGCCACTTGCTTTCGAAAGCGCTGAATCACTTTTTGCTCTTCTGACTATTTAGAGCATTAAAGCAGGTGAGATCCCAATTTTGATAATAGTAGGATAATGAAGTATCTTTTGAAAAAC
>JBGSXH010000232.1:0-2781 GCA_041751515.1 Cyclobacteriaceae bacterium
TTCGAAAACCTTATTTGTCCTTTTTATTGGCTTCGTTGTGGCAGTTTGTTATATCGTCTATGCAGAAGTGTTCATGCCACCATTTGGCAAATGGCCTGAAATTGCCGCTGAAAAGGCAAAACTAGAGCAACAAAACCGGCAGCTCACCCTGCTCTCTGACAGCCTTACCAGAGCCAATAATATTTTTATGGAAAGCTCTGAGTATTACCATGGTGTTTTTTATGAAATACAAATTGGCGCATTCGAAAACTTTAACTTAGATGCTTATCGCGGACAATTTATCAATTTACGCCCTCTGGGAAAAAGTGACAATCTTGACAAATACAGTTTAGGCAAATTCAAAGAATATGAGCAGGCAAACCGGTTTCTGAAAGACATCCGGAAAATGGGGATAAAAGATGCCTTTATGCTTGCCAAAATTGATGGGGAAAGAGTGACCATTCAGGAAGCCCGAAATCGGGAAGCACTTTAAAATAAATAAAACAACCCGCTCCAGCTTTGAGGTTAATTCAAACCTCTAAATTAACAGGTTTTGAGCTGTCCAGCCCTCGCAACAATCCACTGTTAACATTCAATAAAGAATGATCTTGCCGAAGCAAGATTGAGGCCCGGTTTTGAGGAAGACTTCACTCGGTATTATATACGTGTTAGGTTTGAAAAACTTGTCGCAGCCGGAGCAGGTATATTTTTAGATCTTTACTTATTAATACTAAGCAACAAATGTAAGCAAAACTCTGCGATTTTAAATTGCTCTTTTAAGTTAATGGTCACCTAACAGCGTAATTATGTAGAGTGTTCCTAATTAATCTTAATTTTCTAATTTAATGCTTAGCTTAGGTAATAAAGTATGTATTTTTACTAATTGATAGCATAACAGATAAACAATGACCAAAACATCCTTTCTGACTCCAGGCCCTTCAGCACTGTATCCCGGTGTCGAAGACTATACCAGAGCTGCTTATAATGAACAGATGCCCAGCTGGTCTCATCGCTCTGCCAAATTTCAGCAGCTATATGGTGAGTGTCTAAAAAATTTGCGCTCCCTCCTGCAGCTGCCCGACAATTTCAATATCGCTTTTACAGGCAGTGCGACAGAGGTTTGGGAACGCACCCTGCAAAGCCTGGTCATTGAAAAATCCGCACACCTGGTCAATGGCGCCTTTTCATCCAAATTTTACGAATTTGCCGTAGCTTTGGGCCATCACGCTACAGCCATCGAAAGAAACTGGGGACAGGGATTTTACGAGCAGGACATGACTTTCGACCCGGACACAGAATTGGTTGCCGTAACCCTTAATGAAACCAGTGCCTGAGTGCAAACCAAGAAAGACACGAAAGCAGCCATCCGAACACCATAACCCGAGGCCATCCTCTCAGTCGACATTGTCAGCGCTGCACCCACCTTACTACCCGACTGGAATGTGGTAGATACTGCCATGCTTTCGGTTCAGAAAGGTTTTGGCCTGCCTGCCGGTTTGGGAATCTGGATTTTTAATGAACGCTGTCTTGAAAAAAACAAAGCAGTGAAACTAGCGGGTAAATACACTGGCGCATTTCATAGTCTGGAAGAACTGGCAGAGAAATCCTCCACTAATCAGACCCCGGAAACCCCTAATATGCTCGGCATCTACCTGCTTTCAAAAGTTGCAGGGGCAATGGCATACAGAGGCCTGACTACATTGCAGAATGAAGCAAATTATAAGACCGCGGTACTCTATCAAAGCATTGCAAATCATTCCAAACTAAAACCATTTGTGACAGAGAAAAACTGGCAATCGCCTACCGTGATGGTTTGCTCAAGTCCAGATACTGGCTATTGGCATAAGATTTTTGACCGCTACCATATTAAAGTTGGTGCTGGTTATGGCCAATACAAGAATGATCATTTGCGTATTGCAAGTTTTCCTGCCCACTCAAAAGAACAAATTGAAATGGTAGCGGATATTATTACCAGCAACTGAAATTGATAAAAGTGCAGTAGATCTCTACCTCTTAAATCAATAGTTTCTCTTACTCATCAGCGAAATTTGGATGTGGAAAACCCATCACCAACTGACATTAACTCAAACCGTACATAAGGACAATCTTACTCCGGCGGGAGAAAAAAGGTTTCCTGATTGCCGATGAAGCGAAAACAAAAACATCCACTTGGTCCTTTCAACAATAACCTGCATCATTCTGCGGCATCTGCAGATGATCATAGCCGTCGAATAAAAAAGTATTAGGCAGGATAAATTTATATTATCAATGCAATGTCATATTTTTGCAAAAAATAAAACTCCCAATGTATCCATTAAATAAAATTATTGTCGGATTAGACCTATCAGAACTTGATCCTACTCTAATAAAATTTGCTGCATTAATTGCCAAAGTCTCCTCAACAGAAAAAATTTACTTTGTCAATATTATAAAAAGCCTGCACATACCGGACGATGTAATGAAGGAGTTTCCCGGACTTGCTGAACATGCCATCAAAGAGCGTATGGAGAAAATGGAGGCTTTGGTCAAAGAGAATTTTACAGAAAACACCAATACAAAAATTAAATACGCTGTTAAGCAAGGGAGTCCAAGTAAGCAGATACTCAAAATGAGTGTCGAAAAGAATATTGACCTGCTCATAGCGGGACGAAAGAGCACGCTGAAAGGCTCAGGCGTTATACCGCAGCGTTTGGCGCGAAGAGCAGGTTGCGCACTTTTAATTGTTCCCGAAGGAGCACAGCCACAAATTAACAAAATTTTAGTGCCCAGTGATTTCTCTGATTATTCCCTCATTGCTATGGA